>CAYGTQ010000025.1:0-18858 GCA_964352915.1 uncultured Legionellales bacterium | reverse complement strand
AATCTCTAGTATACCATCGCATCAACATACACCCTTAATATGTACAATTTCAAACATTCTTTCTGCCTTTGATGAGCTAAAAGATGCTTGCCAAGGGAAGGATGGGTGGGGATATTGGTTTGTCTGGTGCAGATAGCATCATGTTTTTATATAAGCTGTGGAATTTTTTTAAAGTATAGACAATGCCCTCTTATATTGATCATTCTTATGGTTACTATAAACTAGAAGAAAATTACCGTAGCCATAGACGATAAATGTTTAAAAAAATCACATCAATTTGTAATATATTGGTATTATTAATTTTATATCCATGCCTTCAAAGTAATATCAGAGCCTTAGCAGAGCAACCTTTGGTGGTGGCGCTAGAATCGATAAAAACTAATCCTGGAAAGCTGGATGTTCAATGGTTATTTGCTCGTTTGCCTGGCACCAATGTCCGAGTGGTGGGACATGTAAAAGTAACTCGTATGCTTGGTTCAGAAGATACCATCGTGGTTGTTAGGTGGTTAGGTGTTCAAGATCATAAAAATACACGTCAAATAGCTAAACTGAGTAAACCTATCAGTTCTCAATGGTTATCGCATCACAGCAGGATTTTAAAGAGTCAACCGCTGGAATTAAAAAACTCTAAAATTATTAATGAAGCGATTGTACGTTTACAAAGAGGTGATACAATGCACTTTGATTTATCCAAGGGCCCTAGTATTGCTGTGGCAAGCAATCAATGGATGGGTTGGGTGAGCGCTTGGTTGAACATTGGTCATGATAGTGATTCTGAGTTAGGGCTCACATTTAACAAAGAAACGCAAGATGATATGAATCACATGTTAGATTTAAAAAATGATACAAATAGTTTATCGTAATGTGGATTTCAAAGGGGATTATTTTGAGGCAAGTCATTTGGTTTTTATGTGGTGTTATTTTTGCATTTCAAGATCTGTCTGCAAGTAATCAAATTTCAAATCAAATATTAGAGGTTTCTAAACTCTTATCTGGTCAAACCTTTTACAAAAGAATAGATGGCTACAGCCACGCCTTGATCGGTACGCCTTATGGCAACATAAAGTATTATATCCCAAATTCAGATGTGGTAGATTCCCCTGAAATGTTGATAGACTATGTAACTAATGATGAATTTACTTATGATTTTGAACGTCTTGATTGCGTTACTTATTTAGAAACGGTACTAGCGTTGTCTTTAATCGATGATAAATTTAATGGTGTTGGAAGTGGTAAAAAAGAATTTTCAGATCAATTTGAGGTTTGGCTTAAGAAAATCAGATATTTGAATGCAGATCCAACTTATCTGAAGCGCAATCATTTTACCAGCATTGATTGGATTCCAAATAATACTTGGTTATGGACGGATGTAACAAAAGACATTGATCCAAGTCATGAGACAGCCACATGCCGCATAAATAAGAAAAACTGGGTGTGGCATCAAAAACCATTCAAGGAATTTTCAGATGGTCAGAATGATGAAACCAAAAATAATTTACGTCAAAAAGTGGATGAGTTGTTGCTTTCTAAAAACATAGCATTACCGGAAAGTGTTTTGTCTGAGCTTCCTTATATTTCAATTCATAAATTGGTTGATAATATGGATACTTTCTCACAAAGATTTCCTGATATAGCGATTGTCAGTATTGTACGCCCCAATTGGAATTTAGAAAAATTTATAGGTACAAATATCAATATTTCGCATCAAGGTTTTTCATTTAAGCGCAATGGGGAAATTTGGTTCCGTCATGCCAGTGATCGTGGTGAGAAGAAAGTGCTTGATATTCTTCTTAAAGACTATTTGGAAAAGTTTTTAGACAGCCCAACCATCAAGGGCATTCACGTTTTATCTTTGCGTGAACACCCGGTTAAGATTAATTAAGAGTTATTTTTTAAAATCATGTAAGTGGGTTGCAAAATTCCAGTGGTGTTCATCAAGATCTGATAGTGAGCACATGCGATCTCCCCAATATTGATCGGTGTTCTCTAACAATATTTGTGCGCCAGTGCTGGTGGCTTGTTGAAACAGTCGATCGACGTCATGGCAATATACATATAAATTCATGGGTGGCACTTGATGAGTGGTGGCAGGTGCTTACGATGGTTATCTGTCCTCTCCTTCTTTGCCTATCATAAATAAAGTATCTTTATAAGCCAGAGCAGCATGGACTGCCTGTTCCGAGGAATCGGTTATGACTTCTCCAGCTAAGGTGAAGCCAAATGCAGCCTGATAGAATAAAATGGAATTTTTGATATTCTGTACAGCAAAATAAGGAGAGAGCCACGGCATGTGTGCTGGTTTTCCCATATTAGACATGATTTACTCCTGTGATTGTTTTAAGCTTGCTGTCATAATTTACTCTTAGGCAGTCTCTTGGATACAAATGCATTTATGAAAGAACATAAATTAATCATTCCGAACAAAATAAATTCTGGTGATGGAGTTGCTTTAATTACACCTGGGCACCGTATAACGAAATCTATGCTCGAGCAAGCAAGAACTTATGTGAGTCAATTAGGTTTACAGATTATTTATCAACCAGAGCTTAGAGTCTATGGCTATTTTGCTGGTACAGTTAAAGAGCGCGTGGAAGAAATCCATGAAGTATTTTCTGATCCCCGAGTTCATATGGTTTGGGCTGTCCGCGGTGGTTCAGGTACCATCGGTTTATTGCCATATTTAGATTATGGTTTAATAAGCAGCTGCCCTAAAGTGGTGATGGGTATGAGTGATGTGAGTATATTGCTTAACGCTCTTTACAAAAAAACAGGGTTACTAACTTTTCATGGTCCGGTTGCAAGTCAAAAATCAAGCAAGTCGGTTTGTCAGGCCATATCATCTTTTATATTTGAAAACAGTAATGGAGTGAAGCAGTCGTTACAAGCTATAGAAAAAGGAAATCTTGTTACCTTGTATTCAGGTCGCACGGAAGGTCAATTGCTGGGTGGTAATCTAACGACTCTGATTAATATGATGGGGACGGGCTATCAGTCTGTTTGTTGGCAAGATAAAATTTTATTTCTTGAGGATGTGAATGAGGAAATTTATGCGGTTGATCGTTGGATGGCGCAATTACAAGTCTCAGGTTTGCTAGAACAATTAGCAGGCATTATTTTTGGTCGTTTTACAAATAGCAAGAGCAGTGTATTAGGTTCTTTCTCCTTAGAAGAAGTTTTTATGCGCTATGTAAGCCAATGCCATGTACCTTCTTTTATGGGCGCTTTGGTAGGGCATCAATCTGAACAATGGATCATGCCTATAGGTAGCCGAGTGGTGATGGATGCGGATGAAGGTTCAATTCAATGTTTGCATTCAGTAACTAAATAATCAGTTAGGCGATTTGTTGACTGGCATATCTTGCCAGATAAACAGACGATAGTTTGGTTGCCTCAAAGCGATCTGTTCGTTCCATTTTATCATAGATTTCATGTTTAAGTTTGCTGTAACTGCCATCGCCTGAATTTTCATCTGCGACGTTCAACCATGCAAAAGATTGCACAAGATTGTATGTGACGCCAATACCCTTCGCATAGCAAATCCCAAGTTGTGCTTGTGCTAGGTCATCACCTTTTTCAGCAGCTTCCTGCAGCAAGTCAACAGCTATGTTGGTATCTTTTTTGGTACCATGGCCTTGTAGAAAACACAATGCCAGATGAACTTGTGCTTCTAAGTCACCGGCATCTTTTGCCTTTTTAAATAATTTAAAAGCTTTGATTGCGTCTTTCTTGGTACCAGTACCGTCCCTATAGATAAACGCAAGCTCTTTGGTGGCTTCGATGTGTCCATTGCCTGCAGCTTTTTGTAACCACTCTATGGATGTGGCTTCTTCATTTTCGTTAACACCAATACCCTCGCCCAGTAATACAGCGACTTGATACTGTGCTTCCACATTGCCTGATAGGGCTTGTTTTAAACACATTTCATAAGAATCACAAACTACTTGCTGGGTTGTGACTTTATGGGTTTGTGATAATACAGTGCTTGTGCCTACAAGCGAAGCCAGGCACATTATACTAAGGGCGATGTTGCGGTGTAAGTACATCACTGACCATGATAAAGTAAGGCTTTTTGTTGTGTCAACTACATTTTAATCCGTTAAATCATCATTAAGAGAGAATTGCATTTTATCAAGGATGCCATCTAAGCTGTCTAAACTATAAAACTGTATGGATAAAAGCCCTTTGCCGTTGTAGTGTTGTAGCTTAACTGGTGAGCCTAGGTGTTCAGAAAGCTTTTTTTCAAGTTGCAGGGTATCAGGATCGGATAGTTTGTTTTCTTTTGGGGAATTGTTTTGTAAACGCTTAACAGCTTTTTCTAAAGAGCGTACACTCCATTGTTGATGTTGGCATTGGTTGGCTACTTGAAATTGTATTTCTTGAGGCAAACTTACTAAAATTTTACCATGGCCCTCTGAAATATGTCCTTCTTTTATCATATTTTGAACTTTCTGGCTTAAAGCAAGTAATCTCAGGCTGTTGGTTATTTTAGTTCGGGATTTGCCTAACACAGCAGCAACTTCATCATGACGATAGCCAAATTCACGAATAAGTCGTTCATAAGCTTGAGCTTCTTCAATAGGATTGAGATCCATGCGATTCAAGTTTTCAGCCGCTGCAGCCTCTGCTGCTTGATGATCAGAATAGTCATTGACTAAACATTGCACAGTTGACAGCCCTGCCAGTTGACAGGCACGCCAGCGACGTTCACCAGCAATAATTTCAAAGCGTTGACTGTCTATAGGGCGCACAATGATAGGTTGAAGCAAGCCATTGGCTTGAATAGATTGAGCAAGCTCATGGAGGCTTTCTTTTGAAAAATAATGGCGTGGCTGGTACTCGCCACGTTGTAAAAGCTCAATAGGCAGTTGTCGTAATTGGGATTTGGCGGACATATGCTAATAAATCAATCAACTTGAATTATATATAATATCATCATGCGAGATGGGTAGCTATGGCTGCGCGTTGTAAATGCTGTAGGCAACTATACTTCTGTTATGTCAGCAAGATGTGGTATCTCATCTCATGAATGTTATTCCAATTAGGTAGTGATATGAAATTTATGGCTTCTTATAAGCAAGATGTATTTGCTGGTTTGACGGTAGGTGTTATGGCTGTGCCTTTGGGGTTAGCCTTTGGCGTGCAATCAGGACTTGGTGCTGTCACAGGTCTATATGGCGCTATGATATTAAGTCTTTTTTCCGCTGTTCTCGGTGGTACATCTACCATGATCAGCGGCCCTACAGGCCCTATGACGATTATGTCAGCTTTTATCATTGGCAGCATTTTTCATACAGTGGATGATCGTGGTGTAGCGCTTAATTTAATTATGCTAACTTTTGTGTTTGCTGGTTTGTTTCAAATTTTATTGGGATTTATGCGAATTGGTGCATCTGTTAAGTATGTATCCTATCCAGTTTTGTCAGGGTTTATGAGTGGGGTGGGGGTTATCATAGCTCTTTTACAAATATCTCCATTGTTTGGCGTGCCATCACCTAAAAGCACTATTGATATTTTAACCTCTCTGCCTTCTCTGCCAGCGCATTCAGATTGGCAGAGCTTAGGTTTAGGCTGTGGCACCATAGGTATTATCTATCTTTTTCCAAGAGTAACAAAATCCATCCCAAGTATTTTGGTAGCTTTGCTAAGCATGACTGTGCTAACAAGAATTTTAAATATTCATGTGCCTACCATAGGCAGTATTCCAGAAGGCTTACCTGATTTTAAAGTAGATTTTCTATGGGGAGTCGGTTGGAAGGAATTAAAATATGTATTCTATCCGGCAATCACTCTAGGAGCACTGGGCGCTATAGATTCTTTATTGACATCGGTGGTAGCTGATAACCTGACTAAAACCAGGCATGACAGTAACAGAGAGCTTATGGCACAAGGCCTTGGCAATATATGTGTAGCTTTAGCTGGTGGCCTTCTTGGCGCTGGCGCTACTTCAAGAACTATGATGAATGTCAGGCTAGGCGCGCGTACACGTATTGCAGGCTTTACCCACAGTATGGTTATTTTACTGGTGCTTTTGGGTGTTGGTTATTATGTCGCGAAGATACCTTTGGGTGTATTGGCAGGCATTCTATTTACGGTAGGCATTGGTATTATTGATTATCGTAGTTTTAAGCATATCAGGCGTATTCCAAAAGCAGATGCAGCTGTGATGTTAACCGTGCTTTTTATGACAGTGTTTGTTGATTTGTTGGAAGCTGTGGCTGTGGGTATGGTGTTGGGTTCAGTGCTTTTTATTAAAAGAGTGTCTGATATATCAGAGGAACAATCTCATGTTAAAAGCCTGAGAAAATACGAAAGAGAAAAACCTTGGGATGATGAAGTATCTATCCCTGATTACTTAAAAAAGAGAGTTTTTATCAAGCACTTGTATGGTCCTATATTTTTTGGATTTGCGTCGCAGCTTTCTGATATGTTCAACACCATGCCTAAAATGGCAGCTGTAGTGATTCGTATGGAGCATGTGCCCTACATTGATCAAACAGGATTGTATGCTATTGAAAATGCGGTGCTTGATTTATTCAGTAAAGGTGTTGAAGTAGCTTTTTCAGGTATACAGTCACAACCTGAAGATATGTTGCGTGCCATTGATTTGATTCCAGAGCTGGTGCCCGAGAAGGATATTTTTAAAGAATTCGATGATTGCTTAAGATGGCTTGAAGAAAAGTTTGAAGTCTAAATTGAAAAAGATACATCCCTGTATCTTTTTGGATAGGCGATATTTTATCTAATCGTTAATAATAATAACCCAATCATTTCTCGTCTTTGTAAGGCATCCTACTGTAGTACTTATACTGTCAACCCATGCATCAGGAATGCTTAAAATTCCAGAGATTGAGGAACCTTTTTCTGGAGCAGTGATATGCAGAGTATAGTAATCTATGCCGTGCTGTATCTCACGCAAAGTTTTATTGTTGGATTGATAAGCATAAAGAGAAAACTCTTGGCCTACCATTTTCTCACTGTTGTTTGAAACGGTTAAATTAATTTCAGCAGCCCAGCTGACTGCGCTTAGCAGCGACATACCTAAGAAAGTTAAAGATTTTAACAATTTTTGAGTTGAGTGGTTCATAAAAATCACCTTAAATTTAAATAGAACATAAAAGAATATTATATGAACAAAAAGATTTAAACAAGGCAAAAATTAATTTTTTAGAACAATGCGGGCATTTTTAATTAAATTCATATTGAGAACAAACAATTAGCCCTTTAAAAAAAGAATAAAAAAAATTCAAATAGAATGATAATAAATCTATCAAAAGATTATATAACCAGCTTTTGTCTTTAAAAAAACCAGCGAGCTGCTTTAAAACCTTGATGGATTTAAAATAAAATGCAGACGAAGTGCTTTACAAAGATTGCACAACTGACAAAACTTCTTCCACGTGCCCCTTCACTTTGACTTTGCGCCACTCTGTGTGCAGTTTGCCTTGAGCATCAAATACAAAGGTACTGCGTTCAATACCTTTAAAGACTTTACCAAACATAGATTTATCGCTGATGACGCCAAAATGATCGCATAGCGCGCCATCAGTATCAGCAATTAAATTAAAAGGGAATTGATATTTGTCTTTAAATTTTTCATGTTTCTCAGTTGTATCCTTAGAGACACCTAAAATCACAGCATTAAGTTTTTGGAAAGCTTTGGCATGATCACGAAAATCTTTACTTTCCAAAGTGCAACCGGGCGTATTGTCTTTGGGATAAAAATAAAGAACTACTATTTGGCCTTTTAGCGAGGATAAATCTAGAGTTTTGTTACCATCAAGCGTGACCGTGATATTAGGTAGTGGGCTGTTTTTTTTAAGGTTACTCATGTTTCATTTCTCTTAGGTATGCTGTAATTTTCCAAGCAGGTTGAGCCTGCCATCAGTGTTATTTTTTCTTTTGCTTAAGGTAAGCTATTCGCAAACCATTAAGTACTAAATTTGGTACAATGTCATGAAATAAATGTTCTTTTTTAAACAAATGTGCAAAACCTCCTGTGCCTAATATAATAGGCTTCTTATCAGTAAAGTAGTTTTTGGAAATACGCTTGGTCAACATGTCTATAGCGCCTAACTGGCTGTAAAATAGGCCTGATTGAATAGATTGAGTGGTATTATGTCCGATAATAAATTCAGGGTAAATAATTTCAACAGATTTGAGTTGAGCTGTTTTATTTTGAAGAGCATTCATAGATAAACGCATGCCTGGTAAAATAGCGCCTCCTAAGTAGCATCTATTTTGGTGTACAGCACAAATGGTGGTAGCTGTACCAAAATCAACGATGATCAAGTGTTGATTCGGGTATTGCTCTAGAGCGCCTATGGCATTGGCTAGTCGGTCAACGCCCAAGGTTTCGGGCTGTTCATAATTAAGTTCAATGTGAGGTGCTGCTTCAGCTGTGAGTGTAAAGGGTCTGTATCCAAAATATTTGATACAAGCTGAACGAATGGTATAAAGTATATCTGGCACAACGGAGCCTACGATAATATGCTGGATTTGAGTTTTTTCAATGCCATTTTCACGTAAGACATGAGTTAAGAAAATGCCATGTTCGTCTGATGTGGCTCCATAGCGAGTATGGGTGCGAAACTTGAAGGTCAAATGATTTTGGTCGAAAACACCACCAAATACATGAGAATTACCAATGTCTAAGCAAAGCAACATAACCACTTGACCCTCTTTTATCCATTCGGAGCGTAGCATATCATAGCTTATGTCAGCTGTAATCAGTATGGAGAGGTTGCATTAAGAGGCAGGTTAGGTTAAAATATAAACAGCTGTAAGAGCATAATCAATAAGGCAATATTAGTGAGTACAGTTTTTCATTTACAAGATTTATTGAAGCAAGGCAAAGATACAGCTGTGCTTCGTTTCAGCTTAGGGCGCGCTTACTATCAAAGGGAGTGCTTCGATGAGGCTGTGTGTCATCTTGCGCACGCTGTGCGCCTAAATCCAGATAATCCAGCGGCTTGGAAACTGTATGCTTGTGCTTTGGTAAAACTGGAGCGGGTGAGTGAAGCTGTTACGGCGTATGAAACAGGCATAGTGGTTGCTTACAGCCGTGATGAGCAAAGCGACCATAAAGAGTTGCAAAGCTTTTTATCTCAACTGGGTCTTTTAAATTAATCGATGAAGATATCCACCTCAGAAACTGTGACGATTGTGCGTGACTGCGAAGCGTTACTGATCCCTACAGCTGTACCTATTCAAATTCCGGAAGGCTCTAACGTCTATGTACAGCAATCACTGGGAGGTCAGTACACAGTGCTTATCAACGGTAATTTAGCTAGAATCTCTAATAAAGACAGTGATGCATTAGGCCTTGTCGATGAAAAAGTAGAGGTAAAAAATTTTGATGGTCCTTTGACTGAAGAAACGATTATGGGGCAACTCAAGCATTGTTATGATCCGGAAATTCCTGTTAATATAGTAGATTTGGGTCTTATCTACCGATGTGACATAGAATCCTTGGATGGTGGTGGTTATAAAGTAGAGGTCGATATGACGCTCACAGCAGCTGGTTGTGGTATGGGACCTATTTTAGCATCTGATGTAGAAAGTAAAATCAAACAATTTGTTTCAGTCAAGGAAGTTCAGGTAGAATTGGTGTTCGATCCTCCATGGTCTATGGATAAATTGACAGATGCAGCCAAATTAGAACTAGGTATGATGTAATTTTTATCAATCAAGCAAAGAGCTGGTTGATATGATGGCTAGCTTGCTGTCTGAATTCATCGACAGTTAAAATAGTTTTTAGCTTGCCTTTAGCCAGTACAGCTATACGGTGACACATATGAGACAGCACTGACAAATCATGGCTTACCAACACATAAGTTAAAGTGGTATTTTTTTGTTTCAAATCTTTAAGAAGATTTAAAATTTCAGCTTGCACCATCACGTCAAGAGCTGAGGTGGGTTCGTCCAGTAATACAATATTAGGTTTTAGAATTAAGCTTCTGGCGATAGCGACTCTTTGGCGCTGGCCACCTGATAATTGGTGTGGGAAGCGTGTTAATAAATCACTGGAGAGGCCGACTTGCAGCATAGCCTGCATAATATCATCGTACTTGAATGCTATGTTTTGAATAATGAGGGGCTCAGACAATATGTCGTAAATTTTAAATTTAGGGTGTAGTGAGCCATAAGGATCTTGAAAAATCATTTGTACTTCTTGTACACGAGGGTAATCAGAATTTAAAAAAGGCCTCCCGTTAATAGTTATATTGCCTTGCCAGCCTGTGTTTAAGCCATTAATGACATTAAGCAAACTTGATTTTCCTGAGCCAGATTCACCAGCTAAGCCAAAGGTTTTACCTTGACCTATGTTCAGGCTGATGTCGGATAAAATGCTTGTGCCGTTGCTTGCCTGATAAGATAAATTTTTTATATTAATCGCGGAATTTAATTTAGTCATAAGCATGAATCGGTTAAAAGCCTATCAACAGGGTGATTAAGATCAGGCATGCAATGAAGCATAGCCTGGGTGTAGGGATGCTTGGATAGTTCCAGTTTATCAGATGGAAAGTGATCGACAATGACTCCGTGTTGCATGACGATTAACTTATCACAAAAGCGTTGAGTTTGGTGGATGTTATGGCTTATGAACAAGCAACCCATGTTGTATTGCTCAATCAAAGCATCGAGTAATTGCATAATATGCGAGCCGACCATAGCATCCAGCGCTGAAGTGGGTTCATCAGCAATCAAAAGCTTGGGCTGACCTGCAAGCATCATGGCTATCATGGCGCGTTGTGCTTGACCTCCAGAAAGTTCATGTGGGTAACTTGTGTAAATTCTTAATGTATCTTCCAGCTGTACATCGTACAGAGCTTGAATGGTGGCTTGTTTGGCTTCGGATTTTGAGAGATTTTGATGTACTTTAAAAACTTCACTGATTTGATAGCCGATGGAAAGGACTGGGTTAAGAGCAAATTTAGGATCTTGCATGATCATAGCAACGCCGTTGCCACGAAAATTTGCTTGGCTCTGTTTGTTTAACATATCATAACCCAGCAAGTTAAATCGCTTAGCATGAAATGAGAAATTATGAGGCATGAGACTAAGAATAGCTTTGGCAAGAATACTCTTGCCTGCGCCAGAGCCCCCGACAATGCCAATTTTTTCAGTACTTAGTGATAAATTAATATTTTTCAAGATATCAGTTTTGCCATGTTTAGTATGACAGCATACTGATAAATTTTTTATTTCAAGCAATTTCTTTGGTGTCATATATTTAACTTAGGATCTAAAATATCCCTTAAGCCATCACTAAATAAGTTAAAGCCAAGGTTAACTATAAAAATGGCTATACCAGGGAAAGTGATAAGCCACCATTGATTTAACATAAAATTTCGACCGGTAGATAGCATGGTACCCCATTCGGGCAGAGGAGGTTGTGCTCCGAGCCCTAAAAATCCTAGACCGGCTACACTTAAAATAATACCCGACATGTCTAAAGATACTCGGACCAGTATGGCCGGGATGCACATAGGCATGATGTGTTTAAAAACAATGCGAGTATGGCTTGCGCCCTGTAAACGTGCAGCAGAAATATAATCCATTTGTTTTACCCTAAGTGTTTCAGCGCGTGTGATACGCGCATAAGCAGTCCAGCTGGTTAGAGCAACAGCTAAGATAGCATTTTCGATACCAGGTCCCAGCGCCACCACCAAAGCCAGTGCGAGAATTAAAGAGGGTAAGGACAACCAGATATCGGTAAGCCGCATCAGAGATTTATCAATCCAGTGTCCACAATAACCAGCCACTAATCCAATGACAGTGCCAAGTGGTGCGGCTAAAAGTGATACCATCAGTACAATGATTAATGTGACGCGGCTGCCGTAAATAATCCGGCTAAACACATCCCTTCCCAACACATCGGTACCACACCAATGAGCGTGACTGATGGGTAGTAGAGCTTCGGATAGATTTTGTTCATAAGGGGAGTAAGGAGCAATCCAAGGTGCCAATCCGGCCGTGACGATAAGCAAACAAATAATACCCAGCCCTAGGCTTGCACTGGGTGAGGTCATCAGTTGTTTAGTGCGATCGATGGTGCTCATGCTCAGTCCGTAATCTTGGGTCAAAGTAGCGGTACAGTAGATCGGTTAATAGATTGATGGTGATAAATATGCTACCGATGATAAATGAACTGCCGAGTACCGCGTTCATATCGGCATTACGCAATGCTTGAGTGAGATAATAACCGAGGCCTGGCCATAAAAATATGATTTCTACATAAGTAGAGCCTTCCAGTACCATGGCATATGACAAACCCAGCACAGTCATAAGTGGCATGGCAGCATTGCCCAGAGCATGGATCATGATGACGCGCCATTCAGGCATGCCTTTAGCACGAGCAGTGGTGATGTATTCCTGCTGTAGCTGCTCTAGCATAAAGGTGCGTGTCATGCGGCTGATAAGTGCAAGTTTGTAAAAGGCAAGGATACAGGCCGGCAGAAGAAGGTGGTTGAGCACATTAAAAAAAGCATCCCAATCACTATGCCATAGTGTATCTATAAGCAGGAAGCCACTACCATCTGCATAGTCTGTAAAAAATATATCAATACGTCCAGGCCCGGCACTCCAGCCGAGCCATAAATAAAAAATAAGCAGACCCATGAGGCTAACCCAAAAAATGGAAAAAGAATTACCTAGGAGGCCAATAAAGCGAACCAAATGATCGGGCCATCGGTTTTGGTAAATGGCTGCAAGTATGCCTAAGGGCACGCCTATAAGCATGCTTAGCAGCATGGCTGTGGTGGCCAGCTCAATGGTAGCAGGGAATACGCGTTTGATGTCTTCTAATACAGGGTGGTTGGTTAAGAAAGAATCGCCAAAGTTAAATTGGGTAACGCTCCATAGATAGTTGAGGTATTGCTGGTAGAGAGGTAGATCCAACCCTAGGCTTATTTTCACAGCTTCATAGGTATCGCTGGACACACGATCGCCGACAGCAGCCAATACGGGGTCGATAGGCATAATTCTACCAATAACAAAAGTGATGGTGATAAGTCCTGTTAATGTGATGAGTGCACTTAGAATATACTGAGCTACAATGCTTGATAGTCTCAATAGTTGTCTAAGATGCTTTGTGTACATCTTCATAAAAAGTTGAGCCTGCATCAAAGCCCAGTGTCAGTCCTTTGATATATTTTTGTGCTATGACATTTTCTTTAAGTTGTGCTATGACGATAATAGGCGAATGTTCGAGCATTCTTTTCTGGAGCTTCATATACAGTTGTTGACGCCTTTCTGAATCACGTTCTTTTAAAGCACTTTGTGTGAATATATTAATGGTAGGGTCAAACCAGTTGTTGCGCCACGCTACGGTTTTATACATTGCAGAGTCGCTGTTATTCAGATTTAAAGCCATGGTGCTGGCATTGGCATGCGGGTCATGAAAATCACTGCTCCAAAGGCTTATTATCATATCGTGGTTGCGTGCTCGGTATTTAGTTAACAGTTGTTTACTGTCACCGGATAGAATTTCAAGTTTGATGTTGGCCTTAGCAAAGCTTGCCTGCAATAATTCACCAAGCTGGCGTTTCTTAACATCTAAAGTTAATTTAAACCCTTGTTCATAGCCTGCTGATTTAAGTAAAGCTTTAGCTTTAGCAATATTTAAGTGATAAGGTGTTTGGTGATCAGAAGCAAACATGCCTCTAGGTATAATGGTTTGATGCACAATAGCTTCACCTTTATAAAGAACAGCTACCAGACTTTTGTAGTCGATGAGCCATTTAATAGCTTGTCGTACTTCAGGGTTTTTTAAGTAGGGGTTTTGTAAATTAAGGCCAAGATAAACCAACCAATCTTTGGTTGATGAAATCAATTGATACCGATCAAGATCGCTAAGACTTGAGGGTTTTACATTTTTGACAATGTCTACATCACCTTTTCGCAGTAACAGTTGCTGGGTTGTTTCTTCTTGCACATGTCGAAAGACGATACGTTGGATGCTTGGAGGTTTTTGCCAGTAATGGGGGTTTTGGTCTAATACCAAGCTTTCGCTGGGTTTCCAGCTTTTTAGAACAAAGGGCCCTGAACCTGCAAAATGGGTTTTTAGCCATTCATTCCCCCAGTCATTGTTGGAGGTGTGTTCTTTGACCAATTGGCTATCGACAATAGCTGCATTAGGCGTGCTTAGGCAGTTAAGAAGCAAGGTCGGCGCGTAAGGGAGCTCGGTCTTGATTTCGAGTAAATATTTTTCTGGCGCTGTAATATTTGATAAGACATTGTCGGCGGTTAAGCCAAACTGTGTTAATAAAAACGCAGGTGCTTTGTTGAGAAATATGAGGCGTCTGAGGGAATACACAACATCTTCAGCAGTTAAGCGGTTCCCAGAGTTAAATTGGATACCCCTTTTAATGTTGAACTGAAAGGTTCTTCCACTGTCGGTGATGTGCCAAGACTTAGCAATTTCTCCACTGAATTTACCAGGGTCATGCTTATCTGCCTTGACTAATTTATTGTAAGTGTTGCTGACAAACTCCAGACCGGAGAATTCAAAGACTTCAGCAGGGTCGAAAGTTGTTGTTTCATCAATGCGCCAAGCTATGACCAAAGTGTCATCGGGGATTTTTGCAAGAACGCACGACCCCCATAGCAAAGTAAAAAACAGTATGGCCTGGGCGTATGAATAGGTTTGCAAGGCTAGTCTTCTCCATGCGGTTTAGAGTGTGCCAGGCGTACTCTAATTGGGCGTCCGTTGACAGTTTCACCTTCTATAGCTAAAGCGTTTTGAGCGCTGGTTGCATGAGAAAAAGTTACAAAGCCATATCCACGTGATTTACGAGTTTTGTTGTCGCGAATGATGCGAGCGCTTTCAACTTCTCCATATTCAGAAAAAATATCTTGTAGTTCGTTGCGGGTAACGGAATAAAGAAGATTACCCACATAAAGGGTTTTTTCTTCGGAACTGTCAGAATCTTGAGAAGATTTTTGCCATAGTCGCGTAAGCCATGAGAACATATATTGCCTCCAATTGGGTTATGAGCACCTTTTGTATACATTGTATTGGCCGCTCTTAATAAAGTGAGTTTCAGGTACACAAAAAATGCCAGCAATGTGTGTTAACAGATATCTTGAATAAAAATAAACACACGACTGAACGAAAATACCTACTATATCTGATAAAGGTGTTTATAGCATTGTTTGGTGCTTTGAAGCAATGCTCTTACTGCGTATCAGTACGTTATATGAACAATTCTATGTTTTGGCTCAATAAACAGAGATTTCCTTTTGTGTATAACTATTTAAATCGTAACTCAGATCGGTTTTAAATTGATAAAATTGAAACCCAGTCAAACCCGCATATTGTATTATTTTAAATCTTATTGGGTTTAAATTTCAACACTCATTTCATTTGATCTATATTTAGACAAAGAAAATGAATGGATGCCGCAAGAGCTCTAACTTTAAGTGTCGTGTTGTTTGTGAATAATACAAGGTATGTTTTTCGCCTTAGAGAATAAGTGTTGCTGTTCAATAACGGGTATTATGCCGGCGATAGGTTTGATATAATTACATAAAATCTAGCAACATGCCAAGCTGCAACTGGTCGCAGATCACTTAACGGGTGTTAACCAAGTTGAGTGCAGGTGAAAAAAAGGGTTATGGAGTTTTTTATATGAACTTTTCGGACAAAGTAACTAAAAAAATAATTCTAATGAAAATGGTCAGATAATTGTTACTTTAGAGAGCTAAGTGCGGCAGTTAGTTGTGAAGGTGCATAAGCAGATTAGACCATATTTTATTACAGTACTCTAAACAGTTGGTTGCCCTTGCGTTACGATGATGACAAAACGGAAAATTCTCTGGAGTTTTAAGTGCGATGCAACAATAGGGCAAATCAAATGCAAACAGAGTTGGTTCAAGTGAAAGCAGAGTGTGGTAGGTTAAGGTTTCAACAAATTGCAGCGGTTTTCTAGCGATGTACCCCCAGCTTATTGCTTACATTGAAGTAAAATGGATTTCTTGGCTATTAGCGCTGCTAATGCTGGGTTCAGCATGCCTAGCTTGGCCTATTGCTCAACGCTATGAAAGTAAGCTCGCAAAGTTTTTATCGGCTCATGAAGCGCGGGGACTAAGCCACGTCATTAAGTACTTTTGGTTCATCTTTTTTTTAATGTTTGCTTTGCATCAGTTGGGTGTCGAGCTTGGCACGCTTTTAGGAGCTGCAGGTGTTTTCACATTAGCCGTGAGTTTTGCCGCACAAAATACGGTGTCTTGTATTATCAGTGGCTTGTTTCTTTGGTTTGAAGCACCTTTTAAGTTGGGTGATATGGTGAAAATTGGTTTGCATCATGGGCAGGTTTTGAATATAGGATTAATGGCGACACAATTGAAGCGAAGTGACGGTGTTTTGGTGCGAATTTCAAATGCTTCGGTTTATAAAAGTGATTTATTAAATTACTCACACTTCAATCAACAGCGCATGTCGGTAAGTGTGACCACTCATCGTGAAGGTTATCGGTATCTGAAAGATAAGTTTCTTGAGTTGTCAGATAGCATATCTGGCATCAAAGCGCCTACTGAGTCCGCTGTTGTCCTAAAAGAGATAGTCAAAGATCATGTGGTTATTTTATGCTATTTTTGGGCACCTTGTGTTGCTCAGGGTAGTGAAGAGAGTTTAAATCATATTTTTGCTCAGCTCGAACAGGAACTTCATCATGTGATGCTACAATCGGGGCACCCCATCTACGGATTGCGCCTGCTTATCGATTAATAGTTTAGTTTTTAAGTCACTATGTTCTGACTGAGTGCTTGCTGCTGGTTGAGAAGAGGTCACTTTTACCAAAAGTATCTGTGGGCCTTGCATTTTGCGTATGGTGATGTTGAATTTTTCAAATTCGATGTGTTCTTTGGGTGATGGTAGGCGTTCAAGTTTGTTGGTTATGAGACCGCTGATGGTGTGTATGTCTGCGTCGTCGATTTCTATGTCCAGCGCTTTTTCCAATGCATAAATGGTACTGTTGCCTTTCATTAAAAAACTACCATGGCTTAGCGTAATCCAACTGTCTTTGACTTGATTAAATTCATCGTGAATATTGCCAAGCAATGCTCCCAGGATGTTATCCAGGGTTACGTATCCTATAATCATTTCATGTTCATTGTGTATGACGGCAAAGTGAGAGTAACCATTTTTAAATTGACGAAATAAATCAATGACAGGAAGTTCTGGTGTGACTGATAAAATGGGGCGCATCATTGGTTCTATGTTTTGAATTTTATTAGATTGGTGTAATTTAACAAACAAGTCTTTCATATGGATGATGCCAGCAATATCACGATCGTTTTCATGGAATACGGGATAGCGTGTATATCGATTCTGTACGATGGTATTGATTGTTTTTTCGATGGGATCTGATAGTTTAACTGAAACCATTTCATCAACAGGGTGCATGAGATCGGCTGCCTTTAAATCAGCAAGTTCCAGTGTGTTCTCAATAATTTCCATCTCTGCTTGTGCAAGCTCTCCATGACTATGGCTGGTGCTGATGATGAGCTTTAATTCATCAGCAGAATATTTATTGTTATCTTCTTCGTTTTCAGTAACGCCAAATACATTCAGTAGGCAAATAGCGCTGCTGTTTAACAGCCATATAATGGGGTAGGTAATTTGGTGAAAGTAATAGAGTGGTACAGCTGACCAGACAGCAATCAAGTCGGTGCGCCGGATGGCTAGAGATTTTGGTGCCATTTCTCCTACGATAATATGAAGACTTGAAATGCATAGGAAAGCGCCTATAAAAGAGATGGTGGTGATCCATGTCGCTGATGTTACGCCTACCAGGGACAGCAAGGGTGTAATTAAAGTAGCAAATGCTGGTTCGCCAATCCATCCTAGTGCCAACGAAGCTAATGTGATGCCTAGTTGACAAGCGGATAAATAGCTGTCGAGATGTTGATGTACTTTATCGAGAATATGTCCTTTAAAGCCATACCGTTCTTTGAGAGCTTGCAGACGTGTATGCCTTAGCTTGACAATGCTGAACTCTGCTGCGACAAAGAAGCCATTTAGAAGTACCAGAGCAAGGGCTAATAAAACTAGACTGAGATGATGCAACTCGAGCAACCTCGTACCATGTTATGACCATCAATTTTAATAGGGGTATTTTTGTCGAATTCAAGACCCTATCATGCCAAAAAGCTCATTACCCAGCATTAGTCATTTCATATTTACTTGTTGTGATTTGTTTGTTGTTATTATAAGCACTGATACTGGCTTCACGGTGCTCAATAGGCGACATGCCTGACAACAAGAATGAAATTTGATCTGACGGATGCTTATGATCTAACTGATTGTCACGGCCATAAAAGCCAGCCCACCAGCCTTCAGCCCAGTGGTGATGTGCTGATGTGCCTGCAGTGTGGGGGTTGTCCTCAAGTTGATGGGATAGAGCTTGTTCGTACCCTGTTTGCCAGCAATCTTCGATAGAAGGATGCTTAACCTGAAAAGAAAACCTGAAAAACGAAAGCAATTTGCTAATGTTCACTCCTTGAACTCCTTTAGTTGTCACTTTTTAATCCATTTATTTAAACTTATATGCTATTTATGAATTTTGCAACTACTTAGGGCACAAAATTCATAAATTTAATGAGCAGTTACATCTAACTCTATGTTTTCAATGTTATTCATTAAAGAACAAGGATGTTTAAGTGCTCAGTTAAACAGTGTGGCTTATATCACAGCTGCTTGGCAATGTAAGGTATCTCGGAGTTTTTGCGAGCTTTCAACTTATGGAGATGCAAGATATTACCTTATAGGTGTCTCAGATATGGTTCTATGCTCATCAATCCCCTCATTTTACTGGTCTAACACAGAGCACCAGATATTTTTCTTTCTGAGCAAAC
>CAYGTQ010000024.1:0-18928 GCA_964352915.1 uncultured Legionellales bacterium | reverse complement strand
AACTCACTGCTTTTATTAGATTTATTCTACTTTTATCTGGGGATTCCTCAGGGGCAGAATCCATGGCGTATAAGTATCATCTATCAGTGAAGAGCAAAGCTTACGACCTATCACAGGATAATCATCGTGCAATTTAGCATTAGATAAAAACCTGTCTGCCTTTCTAATACCACTGCGCTCTGACAGACTGGAGGATAAAGAGCGGCCTAATTGAGTTGCGGTCAAAGAATGAGCATTAAAAGCCGCACCCACCATGTGGTGCAAAGTCTTTAACATCTTGGCATGGATGACAGAGCCCAAGGTATTTTTTATAATAGCTAACTGATGCATGTTCATTACTTTTTAATATTAAATTTATAGTGAAATGTAATATTTGATCATAAATGAACGTGCATCTCAACCGCTAATCAAATATAATTCATTGATTTCATTGAAAATTTCCTTAATTTATCTGACGATTCCTCATGCTTATATCTGTTTAGAACTTAAAAAAACTCATTAAGGCCCCGATAGCGTAATATGTCAATGTCCTAAAAATTTATTGTAGGGGTTCATGGTGATTAATAATCGTAAGTATGTTAATAGCAATCAAGGGATTGCTAAATTTTTAAAAGATACCTTGCTTCAAAGCACCAGAAGTCATCATCGTTTATGAAGCAGAGCATTATGAATGGCCTCTCAAGAACACATGATGGTAGCAACTGCTCAATTAAATCTGATCACATGCTGAATAAATACATATCACTGGAGAAGTTATAATAAAATTTTAAAATAGCTATATAATTACCGGTTTCTGACTAAAAACAAGTGGCTTAAAATCTAAAGCGCACAATTTACTAGAATTAAATGTTTTAACCTTAATAATGAAAGAAAATGTACTGTAATAAATTTTAACTGGTTTTAAAATTTCATTATAGATTTTTAAAACGCTGCTTTTTTTAAAAATTGGCCCTAAAGCAATGTGGAGGCCTATATCTTTCCAATTCTCTGATAGGTATTCTTTATGCACTAGCTGTGACTTAAAATTATTTAAATTAAGTACGTATATTTCTAAACAGCAATTACCCCTGGCAGAAAAGCGAACAAAAAGCTCGTTATTTAGATCAAATTTAAAGCGTGATAAATCAATAGGCATAGACGCCACATAGAACATGTTATCAAGAGTATGCGCTCTATAAAAATCAGAGCCATCTTCTGAAACTAAAAGTATTTGAGAGAAATTCATTTTGTTGGCATGTAGTTTATCATAAAACACATGATTTAATTTCCTAGCTTTATTAGAAATGTAGCGAATATATGAGAATGAATCTGATACGTCTAAATATTCATGATTATTGACAGGCCAGATATCCCAGGTATTGCTTAGCTTTTGAAGCCGATCATTGTATTTAGGATAATTTATATGATAGATATCTAATTTCTTCAGCTCCACCGAAATGCTTTTGGCCTGCATGCCAAAGCTTACCGTGCCATGAGGCAGCATAAATTGAGAGTTTATTGTTTTTCTTTTTGTATCATATAATAAAAAGCTCTTTACTAGAGTGTAATAATATTTACCTTGGCTATCCCGAATATGAGCATAAAAATCTATTGCACCTCGACCTTTAATTGAAGCTGACAAATAAAAATTTCTACTATAAGCAGAACTGCTTAGAGTAATCCTATTCTTATTAATTGTGGCCCCAGCGTTCGGCAGCTTATTAAAAACTATATTTTTTAGACACGTTTTTTCTTCTTGAAAAATTTTATCTTTAGAAAATTCTTTCTTACCCTCATGGTCTATCTTATAAATTCTATAAGCGTTTTCATCAATCAAAAGCTGCGCATACCCAGGGTCATTAATTATTTCCATGGTCATTGTATTTTGCATAATTGCTTCAGAATAGCCTGAAGCATATATATAATTCACATTAAGGCTTTTTAAAACATCAGCTGCTTGTGCTTTATTCTGAGCCAGATAAAAATCTTTAAGTATTGGATCATATGCATTCACGAAAGGTATTTTTGTATAAAAACCAAACTCACTTTGCCTGGAGAGCAAAACTTTCCCTTTTTGAAATTGTTCACTTCGATTATTTCCAATATCAGCAATATTTTTTTCTAGCATAGTTATGACTTTTGCTATTGAACTAAGCTTCATTTGGCGTTGATATTTTTCTAAATTACTACCTTGGCTAAAAAAATCTTGAGGATAATAGCTATAGACAACAAGAACAATAGATAGAGCGGCAGAAAAAAAAACCAGGCTTATGATTGTTATTTTTACGCTCTTTAATATAAACATTATTAATTTTAATCTTATTGTGGTTTTTTGATGGTGGCGTACATATTACAAACTTGGGCGCTAATTGAATGCATCAATATTGCTACTGATATACATACAAGTGGTTGCACTTGGAGATAATAGCGCATGTTTTTAATAATGATTATTTTCGACAATAGCACACTTAGTAAAACTGCAAAATAAAAAATTATGAATCCCGCGAGAAAGAACCTTAGTGAGCGCATCACCTGCTCATCATAAGCTTTATTTTTTACAAAACAAATATGATAAATTAAGAGAATTGCCAGAGAATAATAGTGGAAACCAAAAATTTTAATTTTTGTAAATCCAGATAGAAGACCAATTTGAACATAATCCATAAAGTGCTCTATTCCCAGCGCCGCTCTGGAAAAATCGGCATGCTCGATTGAAGGAAGAGTTAATACAGACAAATTGTTGGTATCTCCAATAGGATGACCATAAATTTGTATATTAGATATGATTTTTGGCAAATATATTAATATTGGAATGCTGCAGATCAAGCAAGAGACAACCAGCTTTTTTTTGATACCTTCGCTAGAAAAGAGGAAAAACAGTCCTGCTGATGTTAATACACTGACTACCCCGCTAGAATGAACCAATAAGGCGCAATAGTTAATAATTATAGAGAGTAATATCAATTGAAAAGAGTTTTTATCTTTTGTGTCAATAGTTAAAAAAATAGCATTTAACGCTAGCATATATAAAGCTACTCTTATAGAGTCGATATGGCTCACAAAAGTGAGATTATAAAAGATGGGCGTGGCTAATAACATAAATCCTGCCAAAAATTTGTACTTTAACTTAAGATGATTTGATATCAACAATAAATTCACACAGCAAATAATGCTGTAGAAAACGGAAATTAATTTTGGAGTGAAGTTTAAATTCTCTAAAATAGGATGGCTAGAAAAAAGCTCTATTAATAACGGATAGCCAAGACCATGAGTCCAAGGAGCAATAAAGCCATTTGTGTTTTCACCTGTTAATAAAGGATAAAATTTTGTTTGGCCATATTCTTGAATATAGTGTGCGATTTTAAAATATTCTAAAGGATCATTGGCTACTAAAGCTGTATTCCATGAAGTTAGCAATAGTATTAAAATTGTAATAATAGAGGCCACAAGCAAACATTTATCGACTAAGTTCTGTTTAGAGAAATATTGAGCGTAGCCAGCTGAAAATATTGAAATGATTTGACTATCCTTGAGAAAAGCTGCAACAAATAGTGCTAAAATAACTAAAATAGATTTAAACTCTTTGGGAGTTGTTAGCCCCAAATTTAGAAGTACTCCATAAAATTTAGCACATAGGAGGGGGGTTACGGCAATAAGCACCAGTAACACTAGACTTTTCTGGTTCTGTTTAAAATAATGTCCAATGAGCTGGTAAATAACAGCAGGTAATATAAGAAATAGGAAAATGCAAGATACTAGGCTGCATGAATAGGAAGTTAATACCATTAAACCTACTAAGAAGCATATCTGTATACTTGGTAACATACTTTAATAATTTCAAAAAAACACAGATTCCCAAAATGCCCCTATGATATAAGCTAAACCAAACAAGTCTCTTCAACACATCTCATCAGCGTGTAGTAAGCTTTATGTGCTTAGCTCTAACTAGGACCGGCTGAGTATACGCGCGCGTACATTGTCAGTCAAACCAAAGAGTTTTCTAACAGCCGCCCCCGCTGATGTTGAGAATATGAGCGAGTGACATCTGTTCAATAATGAGACAAAAGAGACTATTTAGCTTGAGCTAATCTTGTATGATTGAATTGTACCCTAAACTCCCAAGACCACCGATATTCAAGCGCAGCAACTCAACTGGTATCCGGTATATGGAGCCCCAGCTGGTCTTTGTGTGCCAGAAAATTATAGGCAGACTCCCAATTGGGCAGAAAGCAGATTAAAAATAAGCCCCGCAGTCGCTCCCAGAAATAGGTTTTGCAGGTATGACATTTTTTCAAAGCTGCTTGAAACAAGGGGACAACTCAATTGTTGGATTTGGTCAATCAGAAAGGCCAGCATCATCAGGTGGGCAAACACCGTATTTAAGTGCTGATGTCCATGACCAAAATTATGCTCGAAATGATAGCCTTGGGTTTTCAGGGTGTTGAAAGTCTCATTTTCAATTTTCCATCTTGCTCTACCTCCTTGGGTTAAGTGTTCTACATTGTCTGAGGTGATATGAAAACTGGTTATCCATGTAAAGGTCTTCTTGCGTCCTTGATGGTCGGTTTCATGACAGGCCAAGAAATTGACTTTGGTATCGGCATGGCTCTCGTTTAAAGGCACATCATTGAGCCAACGGAATTCATAGGTTTTGTCATCTCGATGGACTGTCAGGGTTTGAGTCTGATGACCTTCGACCCAATCAAATAGCCAAGCATGACTTTTAGGTTTCACGCCAATGATGTATTCAAAATCTAAAGCTTTAAGGCGTTCAATGTGAGGAGCATGACTGTGTAAGGCATCTTCAACCACCACCATCTTAAGCTTAGGATGCATGGTCCTTAAAGTATCGAGAAGACGATGACCCGCCACACGTTCACAATCGTTCTTTTTTTTGGCCATCACTTTTTTGTATCGGCTCGTTCATCAAAGGCAGCACCACTTTCTGATGGGGATGGACCATCACAGCACTCATCAGCTGATGATAATAACTCACCCGACCACCACGGTTGTGTTTCTCACAACAGTGCTCACAATGTACCGATTCTGAATGAAACACACCTGTGCCATCGATGGATACCAGATAATAACCCTGGCAAAACTCAAACAAACGAAGCTCTTTACCACGCTGTACAGTACTTAACAAGCTTTGAAAGCTCGTTTTAAATGAGAAAGCTTCACTTCATCCAGACGTTCTCGTAAATAAGTATCACAAGGGATGTTATCAACGCCGTACAGGCTCTTACAGCACTCCCCTTATTAGTTGAGCCATGTTATCATGTGGCATGATTGATCATGGAGGAGCAAATAAATGGCTTATTCATTGGCGTTTCGTATAAAAGCGTTGGAGTCTCACGACAATCAGTGTGACAGCCAATTAGAAACAGCTGAGTATCAGGGGATCAGCTTAAGTACACTAAAACGGATCAAGGTCAGTTTCTAGCTTGTAAAACTTTTAGAGGGACTGCTTATAGACGTAGACGAGCATTATCGTATCAGAAAGCAGGTTACAGGTATTTAACTATGAAGCGCCATTCCCCAAATGTATATATTTTTCTACAAAAAGTCACCGGGGGCTTTAAAGTTTACCCATACCCAGTAACCGGTAATTATACTAAAGCATGTAAATAACAGCAAAGACCACCCTGGCATACTGATTGAAAATAGTTGCCATTTGATCATATGGCAGTCACTTTTTGCAGACAAAGATTGAAGGATCACTTCAACCATAGGCAAGTGCTCCATCATATAGTCAAGTGATACCCCACAACTGTTAATTTTGCCGGGGGGCTGCCATTGCAACCAAAGGTGACGGCCAGCAATTAGGCTGCCCAAAAAGCAAAACAATACGGCTAGCCAGCCCAATAAAAATCTTACTCGTTGATAATTCATAGGCGTCATGCTGATTCCGACATACAGGAGAGTCACAGCCATTAAACACCATCGTTGAGGGTAGCACAGGAGGCATGGGGTGATCTCAAAACCATATTGCATAATATAAAGGGTTGCTAGTGATATGATGCCTAAGGCTGACATGGCATAGGGAATAAGGTTTTTTAAGTTCATACCGTTACCAAGTGTTGAAATAATGCCATCCTACACCATACGCCATTGCTTACCTGATTGTGAATGTATGAAGATGGGTGATGGATCAAATTACTGCTTAATTCAATATCACGATTAACTGGGCCTGGGTGAAGTAGAATCACTTCTGGCTTTGCTAAGGTTAAGTTTTGAGATGTGATGGTGTAATTTTTGCAATAAGCGTTCTCATCAATGGTATGTACCATTCTCTCTTTTTGTAGCCTCAATGTCATAATGACATCCACATCTTTCAAGCCAGTTTGAAGCGATGTGTGATGACTGCTGATTGGATTGGAGAGATTACTTGGCAATAGCTTTTCTGGGCCAATGAGCCTGATATCACGCACCCCAAGTTTTTCCAAGGCACACAGATTTGAACGTGCAACACGAGAATGTGCGATATCCCCAACAATAGCTACGCTTAGATTATTCCAATCTGAAAAAACTTGTTTAATGGTCATTAGATCTGCCAATGCTTGAGTGGGATGCGCGTATTGTCCAGCGCCAGCATTAATTAGGGTAGGAAAATGAGAAGATTGCTGCAGCTGTTGGTAGATATTGTCATCACGGTGGCGCAGTACACAAAAGTCACAACCCATGGCATTGAGAGTGGCTAGAGTGTCCTCCAAGCCTTCCCCTTTTTGCAGAGCAGAGTTGTTATTGTCAAATAAAATGGTAGTGGCTCCTAGTCGTTTGGCAGCCAGCTCGAAGCTTATCCGTGTGCGAGTGCTGGGCTCAAGAAACATAAGTGCAACTGTTTGGTTTTTCAAAATTTTAGGTAGTGAGCGGGCGTTTTTGAATTGTGTCGCCTGCTCGAGTATGTTTTCGATTTCAGCCTTAGCGAGCTGTTCAATCGTTGTGAAATTCTGTTTTGGCATAAGCTTTCATCCACTGAGTTAGTAAAACGACAGCAGCAAGGCTGTCGATAGGCGCTTTTTTTAAACCTTGATAGCCTTGTGTGTCAAAGATATCTGTTCTGACACTTTTGGTGGTTAGGCGCTCATCGGCCATTAATACAGGAAGTTCAAATCTCTTTTGCAACTGCATGGTGAAATTTTTAGTTTTTTGTGTGATTTGCTGTTCAGATCCATTCATCATGGTAGGCAAGCCTACCACAAGGGCTTCAGGTTGCCACTCACTTATCAATATTTTGATAGCTTCCCAAGGTGGATTTTGTGCACGCGATACTTGCAGGATAGGTAAAGGTGATGCTGTGCAAGTCACCATTTGTCCTACACATACGCCAATACGCTTTGTGCCATAATCAAATCCGAGAAGAGTAGCTTTAGCAGACAAAAACTTAGGCATGCCCATATTGGTGGGTGAGTTTTTCAGGTGAAATGCCCAAAGTGGATAAGGTTTTTACCCAGAGATCGTTTTGGGGTGTATTAAATAGAAGTTCAGATGGAGCTGGGCAGCATAGCCAAGCATTGTCTTTGATTTCTTGCTCAAGTTGCTCAGCACTCCAGCCTGCGTAGCCAAGGGCAACCAAGAATTTCTGGGGGCCTTGACCGTGTGCAATCGCTTGCAGAATATCTTTGGAGGTGGTTACAGAGATCTCATCGCTGGGTCTTAGCGATGCCTGCCAATCACCGAAGGGATGGTGTACAACAAATCCACGTTCCTGTTGAACAGGGCCGCCATAGCATAAGGGTATATGCTTGGTGCTTTGATCAGTGATATCAATGCCCATCTGATGAAGGGCTATTTCCAGGTTCAAATCCAGAGGACGGTTAATGATGATCGCTACAGCGCCTTGAGCACTGTGCTCACATATGTAAGCGACTGAAAAAGAGAATCGTGGATCCTCTATGCCAGGTGTGGCGATTAAAAGATGGTTGACTAAAGAAGAGCTGTTCATACTGGAGCATTATAACATGGTAAACTGTTAAAAGCAGCGGGAGATAACAGCGGGTAGCATATTAGAAGCTTATCTGTCTTTGAAAAAGACAACTCATGGTTGGCTGGCAGTGGCCCCTAAGGCATCATGCCGAGTCGTTGTTGGTTTTTTGATAAATAGCGTGTGTAAATTTAACACCAGTGCATGATCGTTGAGGCGCTGTTTTCGATAATTCATGCCAGCTCTGCCAGTCAACATCTGGGAAAAAACAGTCACCTTGAAAATCACCCTGCACATGAGTGAGACACAAGTAGTCAGCATGCTGCAATGCCCATGCATAAAGGGAGGTGCCGCCAATAACAGCGACCTCATCGCCAGCCAGATCAAAAGCTTGTTGCCAGCTGTGAGCGACAGTGCACCCAGGTAGAGACAGAGTACGATCGTGGGTTAGAACAATATTAGTTCTTTTTGGCAATGGGCGGCCAATAGAGCGGTGTGTGGCGTGCCCCATGATGAGTGCTTTTCCCATGGTGGATTGTTTGAACCATTGTAAATCCTCCGGGATATGCCAGGGTAACTTCTGTTGATAGCCAATCACACCGTTGTCGCTGACGGCAGCCAAGATATATATTGTGGCATTGATGTCAAATTTGGAATGTTGCGGTTGTTTGTTATTCATATTGAGTGAGAAAATTTTCCATTTGGTGAAAATATCGCTACAATTCGACATTAACAGGTAAATAAATCAGACAAAATATGATACCTCATTTCTTTACAGAATGTAAAAAATTTGTTGCATGGCTATTCTGCAGCCTGCTTACAGTGTTTTTAGCTTTTCATCAAAGTGGTTACGCTATTGATACCATTTCCAAGAAAGCCATAGACCACTACCCCAAGTACCCCAAAATAGATTATGGTTCTGGCAATGAGGCCGAATTTATTCGCCGAGGAGAATATCTGGTACAAGTGGGTGATTGCATTGGTTGCCACACCGATCCTGGGCGGCATGTCCCTGCTTTTGCTGGTGGTGCTCCTATACCAACGCCTTTTGGTGATTTTTACGGCCCGAATATCACGCCTGATCAAAAGACAGGTCTTGGCAATTGGACAGAAAAGCAATTTATTCGTGCTATGCGCGAAGGCATCGCTCCAGATGGTTCTCATTATTTTCCAGTTTTCCCCTATGTTTACTTCAACAAAATGAGCCTCGACGATATCAGGGCCATATGGGCATACTTGCAGCGTATTCCCGCAGTTTATCGGCCCAATGAAAGCCATACAGTACCCTTCCCCATGAGCATTCGATTTTTACAATATGGCTGGAAAATGCTGTTTTTTTATCCCTACAGGGGTGAGATGCATTATGACGCCCAGCACGATCCTGCTTGGAACCGTGGTGCCTATTTGACCGAAGGTGCAGGACACTGTGCCATGTGTCATACGCCGATCAATATTTTGGGGGCGACCAAGCGAGACTACCATCTGACCGGTAACTTTATTGAAGGTTATTGGGCACCTAATATTACATCTACTGGGTTGGAGCGCTCTTCTGTGGAAGAAGTGTCTGAAATTTTTTCAAAAGGCCGTTTGAGTCTAGGGGCAGGTCCTGTGGCAGGTCCCATGGCGGAAGTGAATCACAACAGTCTCAGTAAGTTAACGCCAAGCGATCAATTAGCGATCGCACACTACTTAAAGACGGTTAAGAGTAAAGCACAATTTAAGCTGACTGATGGTTATGAACGGCCTTCTATGGCGCGTGGTAAGGTGGTTTATGAAGAAGCTTGTGCTACTTGTCATCAGCATGGACAGGCTGGAGCTCCTAGAATGGGAGACAGTTATAACTGGGTTTTGCGTGCTGAAAAAGGTTTGGATACGCTTTACCAAAATACCATCAATGGTTATAACTCTATGCCGACCAAAGGCGCATGCGTGACTTGTCACGAGCATGAAATCGAAGCAGCCGTTGATTACCTGTTGTACAAATCATTGACGCGGGCTAATAAAGAAAAAGTTTTTGGTGTGGCCGAAGACAAAAGCGTCAAGAAGCGAAGCGGTAAGAAAATCTATCAACAAGTTTGCAGTGTCTGCCATGATAGTGGAAAATTGAGTGCGCCAAAAATAGGGGATGTTCAGGCATGGGCTCCTTATCGGCGCAAGAATTTTGATACGTTGGTGAAACGGACTTTGCGTGGCTCTTATCGTATGCCCAAGCGAGGAGGGTGCTCAGATTGTTCAACGGGCGAACTTGTGGCTGCAATTAAATATATTTTGGAAAAAAGCCAAGATAAAGAAAAAGATTACAGTTTGTGGAAAAAATAATGATGCGTATGTGGAAGCATGGAATGATTCGCCTATTAAAACTATTTACTTTGGGCGCAGTTTTTTTGAGCTGGTCTGGCCATGCTTTAGCTGATTGGCAGCTTAACATGCCGCGTGGCGTGACGCCTATCAGTCATGAAATTTACCAATTGCACATGACAGTTTTTTGGATTTGCGTTGGTATTGGTACCGTTGTTTTTGGTGTGCTTATTTATTCTCTCATTATGCACCGAAAATCACGAGGGGCTGTGGCAGCAGATTTTCATGAACACCCAGTATTAGAAATTGTGTGGGCTGTCATCCCATTCGTTATTCTGGTGATTATGGCCATCCCAGCCACTCGTGTGTTAATGATGATGGAAGATACTTCGGAAGCTGCCATTACCATCAAAGTGATTGGCTACCAGTGGAAATGGGAGTATGAGTATCTTGAGGATAATGTAAGATTTTACAGTAATTTATCCACGCCTATTGAGCAAATTCATAATCATCAGACTAAAAATCCTTGGTATCTTCTAGAGGTAGATAAGCCTGTCGTAGTCCCTGTGAACAAAAAGATAAGGTTCTTAGTAACGGCCAATGATGTGATCCATTCTTGGTGGGTGCCGCAACTGGGTATCAAGAGAGATGGTATTCCGGGTTTTATCCATGAATCATGGGCACTTATTGAAGAAGAAGGCACATATCGTGGCCAATGCGCAGAGCTTTGCGGTGTTAACCATGGCTATATGCCTATTGTGGTCAAAGCTGTTAGTGAAGAGGCTTATGAAGCATGGCTTGAAGAGCAGCGTTCAGCAGAAAAAGCGCGTGCAGCTTCCAGTAATCGTGAATGGGCATTTGATGAATTGATGGAGTTGGGAGAAGAGATTTATAAAACCAAATGTTCTGTATGTCATAAGTTAGATGGGACCGGTATGCCACCTGTATTTCCTGCCCTAAAGGCAAGTTCTATTTGTGTTGGCAAAGATATTAATGCGCACATTAGGCTCGTACTTAATGGCGTCCCAGGATCCGCTATGCTCAGTTTTGCAAAAGAATTAACCGATGCTGAATTAGCTGCTGTGGTGACTTACGAGAGAAACGCTTTTGGTAATAAATCAGGTGATACAGTTCAACCTTCAGCGGTTAAAGCGTTGAAGCCGAAGACAGCATCTGACAAAGAACAAGAATAATGATATAAAACAGTTCAAATGAACTGATTGGAGCTAAATTCATGAGTACAGCAGCACATGCCAATGATCACCATGATGATCATGCCCCTCAAACCAAAGGTTTGTGGCAATTCATTTGCCGTTGGGTTTGCACTACCAACCATAAAGATATTGGGACCTTATACCTTATTCTAAGTCTTGCTATGTTTTTTGTCGCAGGCGCCATGGCTCTTTTGATACGAGCTGAACTATTTCAGCCAGGCCAGCGCTTGATTGAGCCTAACTTCTTCAATCAGATGACCACCATGCACGGCTTGATTATGGTATTCGGTGCAGCCATGCCTGCCTTTACCGGCCTTGCTAATTGGCAGATCCCTTTGATGGTCGGGGCCTCTGATATGGCCATGCCGCGTATGAATAACTGGAGTTTTTGGATCTTGCCTTTTGCTTTTGCCTTGCTATCCAGCACATTGTTTATGAGTGGTGGTGGGCCTAATTTTGGTTGGACCTTCTATGCACCACTATCTACAACTTATGGACCACCCAGTACAGACTTTTTTATACTTTCCGTGCATTTGATGGGTATGTCATCCATCATGGGCTCTATTAACATCATTGCTACGGTATTGAACATGCGCGCGCCAGGCATGACGCTGATGAAAATGCCGATTTTTGTTTGGAGTTGGCTCATTACAGCATTTTTGCTGATTGCTATCATGCCAGTTCTTGCCAGTGTGGTGACTATGATGTTGACCGATCGTCATTTTGGCACCAGTTTTTTTGACGCAGCAGGTGGTGGAGACCCTTTGCTGTTCCAGCATCTTTTCTGGTTTTTTGGCCACCCAGAAGTGTATGTATTAATTATGCCTGCTTTTGGTGTCATGTCTGAAATCATCCCTACATTTAGCCGCAAGAGAATATTTGGTTATGATTTTATGGTATATGCGATTGCGGCCATTGCCATCATGTCTTTTGTGGTGTGGGTGCATCATATGTTTACCACAGGCGTGCCTTTGGCGGCTGAATTGGTTTTCATGTACACCACCATGCTAATTGCGGTGCCTACTGGTGTTAAAGTATTTAACTGGGTCACGACCATGTTTCGTGGCTCGATTACTTTTGAAGCGCCTATGCTTTTTGCTATTGCTTTTGTTGTTATGTTCACTTTTGGTGGTTTCTCAGGGATCATGTTGTCGATTGTGCCTGCGGATTACCAGTACCATGACAGTTACTTTGTGGTGGCGCACTTCCATTATGTTCTGGTACCAGGTGTGGTGTTCTCATTATTGGGTGGCACTTATTACTGGCTACCTAAGTGGACTGGGCGTATGTACAATGAAACCATGGCTAAGCTTCATTTCTGGTTATCAGTCATTGGCTTGAATCTGACATTTTTCCCCATGCACTTTTTAGGTTTAGCAGGCATGCCACGCCGCATCCCTGATTATGCTTTGCAGTTTATGGAATTTAATATGATGGCAACTGTAGGTGCTTTTCTCTTTGGTTTTTCTCAGTTGTTGTTTGTTTATAACGTGATACATGCTGTGCGCAAAGGTAAGCCTGCTACTTCACGCGTCTGGGAAGGGGCGCATGGATTGGAGTGGACACTACCATCGCCAGCACCTTACCATAGCTTTTCGACGCCTCCTGAAGTGAAGTAATGCCTGAGGAGCAGCAGCAAGGGGCACCGCATAAAAAGCTCGTGACCAAGTTGTTTTGTTTAGTGTTCGGTATGTTTGCTTTTGGCTATGCTTTGGTGCCACTGTATAATGTGATGTGTAAGCAGTTGGGCATTAATGGCAAAACAAGCGATGAAGCTGTACAGTTTGTGCAGGGTGGTGTGGATAAATCGCGTACCATTACGGTAGAATTTTTATCTACAAACCATGGCAACTTAACTTGGCAGTTTTATCCGACGAAAAAAAGGATTAAATTGCATCCTGGTGAGATGCGGCGCATTGCCTATTTTGCTGAAAACACGACAGAGCAACCTATGCGTGTTCAAGCTATACCCAGCGTGACGCCAGGGATTGCTGCAAAGTATTTAAGGAAAACAGAATGCTTTTGTTTCACACAACAAATGCTGGAAGGTGGTAAAAATATGGATATGCCATTGTTGTTTCATGTCGATCGTGATTTACCAAAAAAAATCACCACCATCACGTTGTCCTATACTTTATTTGATGTAACAGGTGCTCGCATTAGAACCAACAAGACACCTGGTCGTATCAGCTGATGATTTATATGCTTAAAAAGAGGTTGAGACATGGTTCAGGATAACAGTCACTATTACATACCAGGGCCGAGTATATGGCCTATTGTGGGTGCTATTGGTTTGTTCGTAACGGCTGTTGGTGCTGCTAATTGGCTACATCATGTGGCCATAGCTCCCTATATCTTCCTTGCTGGCCTTCTCATTATGGTTTTAATGATGTTTGGCTGGTTTGGTGCTGTGATCCATGAAAGTGAATCGGGGCTTTATAATTTGCAAGTTGACCGTTCTTATCGATGGAGTATGGCATGGTTCATTTTCTCAGAAGTGTGCTTTTTTGCCATGTTTTTCGGGGCTTTGTTTTATGCTCGTTACTATTCAGTGCCTTCTCTGGGAGGTGAAACAGATCATCACTTTGCAACTCACGTGTTGCTATGGCCAGATTTTAAAGCTGCCTGGCCGCTTTTTTCCAATCCAGACAATACCAAATACCTTGGGGCATATGATTCTGTGCCTGCCTGGGGCTTGCCTGCGGTGAACACTTTAATTCTTTTGCTCAGTGGAGTGACCATCACTTGGGCGCATCATGCATTGAGAGATAAGCACCGCGTTCAACTTATCATGGGCATGAGCTTAACCATTGCTTTAGGTCTCATCTTCCTTTACTTGCAAGCACATGAATACGCTGAAGCCTATGAGAGCTTCAATCTGACGCTTGAATCTGGTATTTATGGCGCCACGTTTTATCTCTTGACAGGGTTTCATGGATTTCATGTATCCTTAGGTACTTTGATGTTGATGGTGATTTTAGCGCGGTGTATTAGAGGGCATTTTACCCCCGATCGTCATTTTGCCTTTGAAGCTGTGGCTTGGTATTGGCATTTTGTCGATGTGGTGTGGCTCTTGTTGTTTATCTTGGTATATTGGATGTAGCGCTTATAAGCTGTGGGGCTGCAGCCAGCCGAAATAAAAACCGACAAAAAGGCCTACAAAAAGCAATAAAGATAAAGATACCCTCCAAGTTAGGGAAGAGACCATCTTTGCTCCAGCCTCTGGTTCACTTCTTATTAAGCTGCCTAAAGCTCGTGCCAGGTTGTAAAGAATAGCAGCGAGAGCTGCCAGGACCACCCATTTGCCGTACATCGATGATTCTCCTTGTGATTGCGTCTCAGTTAAGCCCAGTATACCATGGGGTATGATATTTTCGTATGTCTATGCTGATGCAAGCTAAAGTTTGCGCCGTAGTTCTTGTTGCCTTGTTGACGGTGTCTCTGTTAACAAGCTTGGGTATATGGCAACTCAGGCGTGCAGAAATGAAAGAGCATCGATGGCAGCAATGGCAAAACCTTAAACAAAATGATCGTAGTAAAAATTTATTGCCATCAAAATTATCAGACGAGACATTTGTACGTGCCCAAGTGCAAGGTCGTTGGATAGCACAACGCTATTTTCTATGGCAGCGCTGGTATCAGCATCGTTATGGCGCACATGTGGTAATGCCCTTTGAGGTTCAAGGAAGTTCAAAGCTGCTGATGGTTGATCGTGGCTGGCAACCACACTTAGTTATGCCTCATCCTACAAATGATTCACCCAAAGTGTTAACGGGTATTGTGTACCGACCGCAACGGGCTTGGCAAATCCCAGGGCTTGGTAGAAGTGATAAAAAGATATCATCCTGGCCTGAGACAATCCAATTCTTAGATTTAGCATGGCTAAAAAACCATTTAGAAGTGAGCATTTATCCTTATATTTTGGTGCTTGATGCTGATCATACAGATGCATTGCAATATAATTGGCAGCCTAATATGATGCCAGCAAGCCGTCATCGAGCTTACGCATTTCAGTGGTTTGCTTTGGCTGTAGCGATGGCCATTGCTTGGGGTATTGTGATTCGACGTCTAGTTAGGAGATAACCATCGATATGAGTCAGAAAAAAACAAATTGGCAGCCACTTTTTTGGATGTTACTGCTATTTTCTGCGCCTCTGATAGCAGCATACTTGCTTTATTATGGATATTTACCTGGGTTTTCCAGCCACAGCCGTGGCGAGCTTGTGAAGCCATGGTATTTTTCTGAGCTGAGTATTCCAGAGCAAAAACGCAGCGCTCTCCAAGGTAAGTGGGGTATGGTTTGGGCTAAATCTAAACTAACTAATCAGGACACAACCATTTTGAGAGATTTGGCTCGATTGCATGACGCTTTGAATAAAAACGCCAAGCGTGTCGCGCGGGGTGTTATTACACTTGAAGATCCTCAATGGGATTATTATGACAATGCCCAGACAGTGATGATTATGAAAACTTTTGACGGAACGCACCTTCAGGATAATGCCTTATACCTGGTGGATCCTCGTGGTCAGGTGGTTTTGCAGTATGCGCCCAAGTGGTCTCGCGATGATATTTATCATGACATCAAGCGACTATTGAAGGTATCAAAAATTGGTTAACCTATCTCGATTAAAATGGCTTATTCATTTAGCTTTGCTTTGGGCCATGATCGTCATTATGGTGGGTGCATACACCCGACTGACTGATGCGGGACTTGGATGCCCTGATTGGCCAGGCTGCTACGGCCATATGTTTATGAATTCTCAAGGTCATACCGTTGATGCGATTAGCAAAGCATGGACTGAAATGATTCATCGCTACATCGCAGGTGGTCTTGGTTTTATCATATTTTTTCTATGGCTAAAAACCAGCGTTGATATAAAGGGTGCAGGTCTAAGACGTGCTTTGGTTGCGACTGTTTTATTTCAGGCATTGCTTGGTATGTGGACAGTGACCTGGAAGCTTCATCCAGTGGTGGTGATGGCGCACTTGCTTGGTGGCTTCACTCTTTTTAGTTTGCTGTGGTGGCAGCGATTAAGGCTATCAACCCCAGGTTATTTCAAGCCAGCCATGGGTGATAAAATAGGGTATGCGCTCGGTGCTGTTTTTATCATGATGCAAATTGCCTTAGGAGGTTGGGTAAGCTCAAACTATGCAGCTCTCGCTTGTGTTGGTTTTCCTGATTGTAATGGACTATGGTGGCCTGATGGTCTATCGATGAGAATGCTGGCTGACATCAATTTACCTATAGGCGCTAATTACGAAGGAGGTGTGTTGCATTCTGGACCACGCATGGCTATTCATATGCTGCATCGTTTGGGTGCTTTGCTTATTGTATTGCTGACAACTGTGCTGTCTCTTAGGTGGTATCAAAGGTATCCTTCCTTACGAGCGCTGATTTGGATTTTTTGGATTGTGTTGTGTCTTCAAATTTCTTTAGGAATTATCAACGTCACTTATCGTTTGCCGCTGTTTAATGCGGTAGCTCACAATGCAGTAGCCTTATGTTTGTGGTCAATATGGTTGTCTATAGGCCATGCCATATTCCATCAGCCTAAGATCATAAGATGAGCGGCATGATGTCTCAATATTTTGAGTTGTGTAAGCCACGTGTGGTTGGCTTGATGTTGGTCACAGCATGGGTTGGGATGCACTTAGCTACAGCTAGCTTTGTACCTCTTGATTTGTTAACAGCAGCTACACTAGGTATTGCTTGTGTGGCTGGTGCTGCTGCTGTTTTTAACCATCTGCTGGATAAACACATCGATCGCATTATGCAGCGAACACAAAAGCGACCAGTTGCGACAGGCAACATCAGTCCTAGGCAGGCCATTGGTTTTGCTTTGATACTTTTAAGTATTGGTATCACTGTTTTAATGATATTTGTGAACACTCTGACAGCTGTACTCAGTTTTTTAACTTTGTTAGGTTATGCCGTGGTGTATACACTTTACTTAAAGCACGCCACGCCACAAAATATTGTCATAGGAGGCGTAGCGGGCGCTTTTCCACCTTTATTAGGGTGGACTGCAGTAACCAATCACATCGATCCAAACAGCTGGCTTTTGGTTCTGATTATTTTTGTATGGACGCCGCCTCATTTTTGGGCGTTGGCGATTTATCGTTATGAAGAGTATACAAAGGCTCATATTCCTATGCTGCCTGTGACCCACGGTATTGCGTTTACGAAGCTCAGCATTTTATTGTACACATTTTTATTACTACCTACATCAATACTACCTTTTGTTGTAGGCATGAGTGGTCCATTGTATGCAGCAAGTGCTTTGCTATTAGGTTTTGTTTTCTGTTACTATGCTGTTAAATTGTATATAAGTGATGAGCCAATTGTCGCTATGAAAACCTTTAGGTTCTCAATACATTACTTATTTTTACTGTTTGTTGTGATGCTTTTAGATCACTACATCATTTAAACCGGAGGCGCTATGAGTCAATCAATTCGTTCAACACAATTATTGGGCTTAGTCATTATTGCGTTGTTGGCATTTGCCTTTGGAATTTACTTCAACTGGACTGCTCAGCCAGCAGAGCTTAAAACAGAAGTAGCCACAGTGTTGCCTACCCCCAGAGCTATTCAAGCATTTAATTTGACGGACCACAATGGCCATGCATTTACACCAAAAGATTTAAAGAACAGATGGACATTGATGTATTTCGGCTTTACATCCTGTCCTCACGTATGCCCTGGTATTATTTCTGAACTGAATCGCGCTTATCAGAAAGTTGTGGCTATGGGTGTTTCACAAAAGCCAAGAGTCGCCATGGTTTCTATCGATCCTAATCGTGATAGCATAGAAAAGCTTAAAACATATATGACTTCTTTTAACCAAGACTTTATTGGTTTGAGAGGAGAAAAAGATGGCATAGAGAAAATGACCAAAGAGCTTGGTATTGTTTATATGAAAGTTATGTCACCAGACAATGATGATAAAAATTATGATATTGATCATAGTGGTACGCTTTTACTTTTTAATCCACAAGGTAACTTACATGCACTCTTTTCTATGCCACATGAGGCAGATAACATTGCCAAGGATATGGCAACTATTATCAATCATTCAAGTCAAATCTACCAAAACTTGGCTTAGATGAAACAGTCAATGCTTTTTGGTGTATTATGCACTGTTTTGATTTTTTCTTTAACTGGATGTTGGTACACGGAAGAAAAGTCATACAAAGACATTGATGGCAAAGCGGTCAAATTATCAGATTACCAAAATTCCTGGCTTTTCATTACTTATTGGGCAAGCTGGTGTGATTCATGTAAAAAAGAAATTTTTGAACTGAACCAACTCCAAAGCAATCATAAAAATGTTCAAGTGCTTGGTGTTAACTATGATTCGGTTGATTCAAGTCAGATCAAGAAAATAGCTAAAAATTTGAATATTAAATTTAATATTTTATTGGCTAATCCAGCTAAGGACTTAGGTATTCGAATTGATGGCATTCCAACAACACTCATCATCAATCCTAAAGGAAAAATTAAGCAAGTAATCCA
>CAYGTQ010000023.1:0-19042 GCA_964352915.1 uncultured Legionellales bacterium | reverse complement strand
CTATAAATAATATGAAGTTTAATCAGCCCTTTAGTAGGGTCACATATCTCAGTGTTACAGCAGATCATACTGGCAGACGGCTTGATAATTTTATCAGCAGCCACTTGCCGCGCGTTCCTAAAAATCATATCCTTAAAATTATCCGAAAAGGCCAAGTTCGAGTCAATATGCGACGTTTCCAACCAAGTTATCGTTTGCAATTGGGTGATTCTGTTCGCATCCCACCTGTGGCTCTAAATACAACACCTCTTGTTAAATTAAACCATGCTGATATTGAATGGATGGGGCCCCGTATTATTTATGAAGATGAGCAAATCCTGGTGTTCAACAAACCCAGTGGTATTGCATGCCACCGAGGAAGTGGCTTAAAATTTGGCATTATAGATGGACTGAGACAGCTGAGATCAGAGTTTGATTGCCTAGAATTAGCACATAGGTTGGATAAGGGGACTTCAGGGTGTTTACTTTTGGCTAAAAACAAATCAACCCTGAGAGATCTGCATGCTCAATGGCTGAACCAGCAAGTAGCAAAGGCTTATTTGATGCTGACTCAAGGAAAGTGGCCATCTGAATGCTGCCAGGTCGACTTTCCATTAAAAGCACAAAGAGATAGCTCAGGGGAACGAGTGATGATTGTCGCGCCTGAAGGAAAATCAGCTCACACAAAATTTCAACTAATATACCATTTAAGTGACTATAGTCTTGTTAAAGCTCTGCCCCAAACAGGCCGCACACATCAAATACGTGTTCATGCGGCCTCTCAAGGACATCCTATCTTGGGAGATCTTAAATATGGAGCTCGCAATAATGCAGACGTAAGACGTCTGTGTTTGCATGCCTATTCATTAGAATTTAACTTAAACGGTCTAAAATTTTTAATCAAAGCACCTCTGGAAGGTATTATGGAAGAACTAGCACAACCATCGCACAGAAGTTGATGCCTATACTTTTGACATATTTATCAAATATTAATACAATAAGTCATGGAGCAACGAGCACTACCTAAGAGCGTCAATCCCTATAAATTGGCGGCTAAACAAGAATCCATCGAAGGCTGGATTGACATCAAATATATGGAGAGGTTAACGGAATTCAAAACCTGCTATGGTGGAAGATTGACCGCCTGCCTAGCTTTTGATATTGATAGTGAGCAACGTTGCTATATAAAGGGTAACGCTGCAGTTTGCTTGGAGCTGATTTGCCAGAGATGTCTGGCACCTTTTGAATTAACAATCAACCCAGAGTTTTGTTTGTCGCCTGTCAAAACAGAAAAAGAGGGCAAGGATTTACCAGATCAGTACGAACCTGTATTATGTGAGAGGGAAGTGCTGAACATTCCCGTTTTATTAGAAGATGAAGTGCTTTTGGAATTGCCAGCTTTTCCTAAGCATGGGTATAATTGCAAATAGTTCTCAGGTTAACTTGAATATTAAAAGAGGAAATTATTATGGCTGTTCAAAAGAATCGAAAAACACGTTCCAAGCGTGATATGAGACGCTCTCATGATGCGCTCAGTGGTGCTACGCTTTCCACCGATGCTGTATCTGGTGAGGTGCATTTAAGACATCATATGACCAAAGATGGTTACTACCGTGGCCGCCAAATTATATCCAACACCGAAGTAGGTGATTCACAAGAGTGAGCAAAGGCTTGGTCAAGCTTTCTGTTGATGTCATGGGAGGCGATCGCGGTTTAGCCACGACGCTCCCAGCATGTATCCAAGCCCTTAAGAAGCAGCGCAATTTGCATTTAACGCTTGTTGGCGATCAAAGCAAACTGGATAAGTATCAGGAGCAAATCGCGCCCTATGCTGATCGCTTAGCCATCGTTCATTCAACTCAGGAAGTCAGCATGGATGAATCTCCTATCTCTGCACTTCGTAATAAAAAACAATCTTCTATGCGTGTTGCTATCGACTTAGTTAAAGCTGAACAAGTACAAGGTATTGTCAGCGCTGGCAATACAGGCGCTCTTATGGCTACTGCTCACTACGTGTTAAAAACTATTCCAGGCATTGAGCGCTCTGCAATTATTGCTAAATTACCTTGTGAAAGAGGATTTTGCCGGATGCTAGATTTGGGTGCCAATGTTGACTCAGCTGAAGCGCATTTAATGCAATTTGCCGTGATGGGCAGTATCATTTCACAATTTGTAGATAAAGCACCATCGCCCCGAGTAGGGCTACTTAACGTAGGCATTGAATCTACCAAGGGCAATGCTCAAGTCAAAGCTGCGCATCAGTTATTAGCTCAACAGCATGCTATTAATTATCTTGGATATGTAGAAGGGGATGATATATTCAATGGTAATGTAGACGTTGTCGTTTGTGACGGCTTTGTTGGAAATACCATCTTAAAATCAAGTGAAGGCTTAGCTGCATTGGTTAAGACTTTACTAAAATCATCCTTTAATAGAAATCTATCCACTAAAATAATAGGTTTGCTGGCGCGTCCTGTGTTAAAACATTTCTCTGAAACCATTAACCCTGCCAGGTATAATGGAGCAAGCTTTATAGGGCTTCGCCATCCTGTTGTAAAAAGCCATGGCGGAGCAACCATTGAAGCCTATACCAACGCTATTTTCGAAGCTGTTGCAGAAGTAGAGCTTAAAGTTCCACAACTAATTGAACAACGTGTTAAAGATTTTCTTGAATGAGACCATCATGCAAAATACACAAATTCTGAGCACTGGCTCGTACCTACCAGAAAAAATTGTTACCAATGATAATCTTGCTAACTTAGTAGATACTTCACACAAATGGATTATTGAGCGCACAGGTATAGCACAACGGCATATTGTTGCAGATGATGAAACAACATGCTCTATGGCTTTTGAGGCATCTAAACGAGCGTTATTAAAGGCTGATCTTGATGCAAAACATATAGATTTAATTATTGTGGCTACATGTACTCCTGACAGGCATTTTCCAAGCACCGCCTGCCTGCTGCAAGATAAACTTGGCATAACACAACCTATTATTGCGTTTGATGTTTCTGCTGCATGTTCAGGCTTTATTTATGCACTGAATATTGCTGATCAGTTTATTCAAAATCACACTATTAAAACAGCCTTGGTGGTTGGCAGTGAAGTCATGAGTAGAGCCTTGGATTGGCAAGATAGGCGAACCTGTATTTTGTTTGGTGATGGGGCAGGCGCTGCTGTGTTACAAGCTACTGAGAGACCAGGCATTATAGCCAGCCATTTATTTGCACAAGGCCAGTATAAAGACATACTGTATTACCCTAATGATGAAGCAGCACCTGCTTTAAAAGAAGAAACACCTTTTTTAAAAATGTCTGGTAAAGAGGTTTTCAGATTTAGCATCGGCGCTGCAAATCATGCATTAGAATCATGCAAAAAAATGTTGGACGTAGAGCATTTAAATTTAGATTGGGTAGTACCTCATCAAGCTAATATTAGAATTGTTAATGCTATCGCAAATAAATTACATTTGCCTCTTGAAAAGATAATAGTGACACTGGATAAACACGGAAATACATCAAGTGCTTCTATCCCTATTGCGCTGGATCATGGTATCGAATCAGGAAAAATTCGACGCGATAATAAATTGTTTTTGCTCGGTTTTGGTGGCGGCATGACTTGGGGATATTCCTATATTCAGTTTTAATTTTCTAACTAAAGGAGTGTTCCATGACGCTGGCAATAGCTGTTATTTTCCCCGGGCAAGGTTCACAAAAACTCGGCATGCTGTCTGATTCTGCTGCACGTCATCCTGAAATTCGGGAATATTTTCAGCAAGCATCTGATATTTTGAATTATGACTTATGGCAGCTTATTCAAGATGATCCTAATGGGCTACTAAATGAAACAGAATTCACTCAACCAGCATTATTTGTATCAAGTTACGCACTGTACCAAATGTATATTTCTCATGTGGTAAGCTCTGAGCAAAAACGGTTGTTTGCTGGGCACAGTTTAGGTGAGTACAGCGCTCTCGCATGCTCACAAGCCATAAAATTTTCTGATACCGTTAAGCTGGTAGCCCTGCGAGGTCGCTTAATGCAACAAGCAGTCCCCAAAGGCATAGGTGCTATGGCTGCAATTGTTGGGCTTGCAGATGAAGTTATTACACAAATTTGTCAAGAATCTTCTTGTGATAATTATACTGTCTCTCCAGCCAATTATAATAGTATAGGGCAAGTTGTTATTTCAGGACATTTTGAAGCTGTTGAGAAAGCTATTTCTTTGGCTAAGGCAAGCAAAGCGAAGATAGCCAAACATTTGCCTTTAAGCGTGCCATCTCATAGCCCTTTAATGAACTCCATTGTTTCAGAGTTTCAAAATTATCTGGCAAAAGTCGAGATAGCACTTCCTGAGTTTTCAGTAGTTAGCAATGTAGATGCTTTACCATATCAATCTGCGGAAAGCATCCGTGAAAAGTTAGCTATGCAGCTATGCCACCCTGTGCAGTGGGTTAATACAGTTCACTACTTGAGCCATCATTGTGAACAATTTGTTGAATGTGGCCCAGGAAATGTTCTTTCCGGTTTGATTAAGCGTATTAATAAAAGCGCGCAGCAGGTGTCAGTTGAGTATTTGCTTTGCCAATGATAGGAGAAATTTATGAGTACTAGTAAAACTGCTTTTGTTACTGGAGCATCAAGAGGGATTGGATATGAGATCGCAATAACTTTGGCTCAAGAAAACATGTTTGTGATTGGCTCATCCACCACACAAAAAGGCGCTGACAATTTTAGCCAGCAACTAAAATCTCAAGGGTTACAAGGTGAAGGTGTGGTATTAAATGTGGCGAACCGAAACGAACTAGCCGATGTTTCTGAAAAATTACTTGAAAAATATACAGCTGTTGATGTGCTTGTTAATAATGCTGCTATTACAAGAGATAATTTATTTATCCGAATGACTGATGAGCAATGGGACGAGGTTATTAATACAAACTTAACTTCTGCTTTCCAACTGGTTAAAAAGTTAATTAAGCCTATGGTTAAAAATCGCTGGGGGCGCATCATTAACGTCAGCTCTGTTATTGGCAGCACTGGCAATGCAGGCCAATCAAATTACGCGGCAGCAAAAGCTGGTGTTATTGCATTCAGTAAATCTCTAGCTAAAGAGCTGGCTGCACGAGGTATTACTGTTAATGCGGTTGCTCCGGGATTCATCGATACGGATATGACAAAAGTGCTTTCTAATGAGCAAAAAGAAGCCATTAAAAAACAGATCCCCATGCAACAAATGGGGACTCCAAAAGATATCGCGCAGGCTGTTGCTTTTTTAGCTTCCGATAATGCTGCGTATATCACAGGGCATACACTTCATGTTAATGGCGGCATGTATATGGGTTGAACATTTAATGACAAATAGGTATTCTATACTTGCGTTATTGTGAGGATTGAATAAACTACAGCCCACTTATTATAAATTTTTCTAACTAAAGAGGTGAAACTCAAAATGAGCACAGTTTCTGAACAAGTAAAAAAGATTGTTGTTGAACAGCTTGGGGTTAAAGAAGAAGAAATGAGCGAAAAATCATCTTTTATGGATGATTTAGGCGCAGATTCACTGGACACAGTGGAACTTGTTATGGCTTTTGAAGAAGAGTTTGATATTGAAATTCCTGATCAGGATGCTGAAAATATTATGACCATCAAAGATGCTGTAGACTACATCGAGTCAAAGGCTAAAGCCGCCAATTAATCCAGGAGAGCTTTTTTGTTAGGCAATAGGCGGGTTGTGGTCACAGGTCTTGGGGCTGTTACTCCTGTGGGAGCAACAGTTGACAGTGCTTGGCAAGCCATTGTATCTGGTAAAAGTGGTATCAAACCCATCAAGCATTTCAGTACCGAAAATTTTCCAATTAAAATATCTGGTACTGCCGATTCATTTGACGTTGAGCAATATTTTGAAAAAAAAGAAGCGCGGAAAATGGATCCCTTTATGCAAATGGGCATTGCTTCTGCTGAGCAAGCTGTGTGTGACGCTGGACTAAATGCATCAGATCTTGACCCGTATAGAATTGGTGTTGCTGTAGGCTCCGGCATTGGTGGAATTTCTACAATAACTCATAACTATGATTTGCTGACAAAAGGTGGAGCGAGAAAGGTATCACCTTTTTTTATTCCGGCTGCAATTATTAATCTGGTAGCTGGTCACATCTCAATTAGACTTAACTTTAAAGGCCCTAATATTTCTGTAGCTACTGCTTGTACCACAGGAACACATAACATTGGTTTAGGTGCCAGAGCAATTGCTTATGGTGACGCGGATGCGATGATAGTTGGTGGTGCAGAATGCGCAAACGATCCTCTGTCCATAGCAGGCTTTGCTTCATGTAGAGCTCTTTCAAAAAGAAACGACTCGCCTGAACAAGCGAGTAGGCCTTGGGATCGAGACAGAGATGGCTTTGTCCTTGGCGAAGGGGCTGGTGTCTTAGTTCTCGAAGAGTATGAGCAGGCAAAAGCAAGAGGCGCGCGTATTTATGCTGAACTAAAAGGCTTTGGTATGAGCGGGGATGCTTATCATATGACAGCGCCTGATGAAACAGGGCATGGTGCAGCACGCGCTATGCAAGCTGCACTGAAAGATGCAGATATCCCACTGGAGCAAATAGGCTATATCAATGCTCACGGCACTTCTACGCCAGCTGGAGACATGATAGAAGTTACTGCTGTTAAGACAGTATTTGGCAATGCATATAAAAAATTGGCTATGAGCTCAACCAAATCAATGACAGGCCATTTGCTTGGAGCCGCTGGTGCCATAGAGGCTATTTTTACAATTAAAGCACTGAACGATCAAATTGCTCCTCCAACCATTAATTTAGACAATCCAAGTGAAGGATGTGATTTAAATTTAGTGCCACATGAAGCACAAAAGCTATCAACATATTGCGCCATGTCAAATTCATTTGGTTTCGGAGGCACAAATGGCACACTTATTTTTTCTTCAATTTAGAGAGCGCTGTCAATGAAAATGTTGGCTGCAATTTTTGTAGCGTTTTTATTGATAGCTACTATTGATGGTGTGCTCTTTCTTAATCAACCTTTGCTGAGCTCTGCAAAAAAAGATGTTGAATATTCAATCAAACCCGGCTCTTCACTTAAATCTATATTAAGAGATTTATCTATCTATCAGATTAGCAGACCAAAATATCTAGTGATCTTATCTCACCTTTTGAATAATGATAATCAAATACAAGCAGGGGATTATTTACTTAAAATCAATACAAAGCCTTTAGATTTTTTTAAGAAAATCACATCTGGCGATGTTGTAGAATACCGTTTTACTATTATAGAGGGTTGGACTTTTGATCACATAAAGCAGGCATTAAAAAAAGAAGCCCATGCAACTCAAACTTTAGAAACCATGAATCCACAAGAGCTGAAAAATGAATTTGCTCTAAAGTCATCAATATTTGATGGCGCTTTTTTTCCTGATACTTACCATTATCATGGCCAAAATTCCGATATAGATATTTTAAACATGGCTCATCAGCGAATGAGTATCATAGTTAATCAGTTATGGAAAAATAAAGCGAATAATTTACCTTATACTTCTGCAGATGAAGCCATCACCATGGCTTCTATTATAGAAAAAGAGACATCTATTGAGCAAGAGAAGCCAATTATCGCAGGAGTATTCATCAATCGACTAGCTAAAAAAATGAAACTACAAGCAGATCCTACCGTGCGATATGCTCTTAAGTACCTTAAAAATGAAGTTTTAACTAAGGATGATCTTAAATTAGACTCGCCCTACAATACATACAAATATAGAGGACTGCCACCATCGCCTATATGTATGCCAGGTCTTTCATCTATCGATGCTGCTTTACATCCCTCAGAGACAAAATTTATATATTTTGTTGCTGATGGCTCAGGCAAACACTTATTTTCAGAAACATTAAAAGAACATATAAATAATATTCAAAAAATTAAAAAGAGCAACATGACAAAAGAAATTATTGAAAAATCTCAAAAGGTAGGTTCATGAGAAAAAATTTCTTTATTACAGTTGAAGGAGGTGAAGGCGTTGGTAAAAGCACTTGTATAGCTTTCATGAACAACTTTTTTACATCATTAGGTCATGCAGTTGTGCTAACCCGAGAACCAGGAGGCACACCTTTTTCAGAAAAAATACGTGAGCTGGTATTAGCAAAATATAAGAACGTAGAAAAAGTTCATGATTTGACAGAGCTGCTTTTAATTTTTGCTTCTCGTGCTCAACATCTCAATGAATTAATTATACCATCTATCACCCATGGTAAGACCGTACTTTGCGACCGTTTCACAGATACAAGCTATGCCTATCAATGCGCGGGCAGAGGTCTCCCTGAAAAATGGGTTGATACCTTGATTAGTTTATGCCACCCTGATTTAAAGCCTGATCTAACTATTTTGCTCGATGCTCCTGTGGAAGTCATGATTGATCGCTTGAGCTCACGAGTTACACTAGATCGAATAGAATCTGAAAAAATAGATTTCTTTTCTCGCATACGTGAGCGTTATCTCTCTATGGCAAAAAAAGACAGCCAGCGCTACCGAGTTATCAACGCCGCTCAACCAATTGACTCCGTCAAGTCTGACATAGAAAAAAATCTACAGGTATTTGTTGATGAGCATACAAGTGAGTAGTAAAATGTCGTGGCTTGAGCCGTCACGACAAATTATCTCAAACTTACTGAAGAGCAACAGCTTTCCTCATGCGTTGTTATTACATGGGCAAACTGACTTATCTATAGAAAAATTTGCTCATAGGGTTGCAGCCCAACTGCTTTGCCAAAATCGCAATCTTAACGAAGATGCCTGTGGTCAATGCAAAAGCTGTATATTATTAAGCTATGAAACTCACCCTGATTACCATGTTATTGAAAGTGCCAAAAATATTGAGGTGGAAAAAGTTAAAGAATCATGTCAGAAATTGGTGGGAGCTTCTTCTATATCATTATGCAAAGTGTTACTTCTCGCATCTTGTGATCAACTCAACCAGCATGGCTTTAATGCTTTATTAAAAAGCCTAGAAGAGCCACCTCCGATGAGTATCATTATTTTAGTTAGCCATGATGTACAGTTGCTTCCTGACACTCTCAAAAGCCGTTGTTATCAACTTTATATTCGAGATGTGGCTACAAGCGATATCACGACATATCTTGGCGATAAGCTGTCTAATATGGAAAAGAAGATCATTGCTCGCCAAGCTTATGGCTCTGTGCAAAGAGCGTTAAAGATTCAAAAAGAGGGATATGATAATTTTTGGTTACAAATCATTGCAAAACACCATGCTAACAGAGATAAGCTTTTAGCAAGCTACAAAACCATATCAGATCAATCACTAGACACACTTTTGCTAGCGGGCATAGAGTGTGTGATGGATTTGATTCGTTACCAGGATGGTCTCACTGACAGGTTGATAAATATCAACTATATTGAACATATAGCTAAGCTTGCGCAAAATAAATTAAGCGTGGAGCTTCATCTTTGGCTGGACGAGCTTTATCAAACATTTTCGCTTGTTTTCCGCTCAAAGATTGCTTTAAATAAACAGTTGTTATACGAGCAATTTTTGATTAAATTATTTACACATAGTGAGGGAGCTTATGGAAAATAGTGACATTCTTCATGATCTGGGTGAAATAACATTTCATAACACGCAAGATTTACATCGAGCTTATATGCCTTATATCAGCCAAGGTGGCATATTCGTCGAATGTAGAAAGGTTATCCATCTAGGGGAAAGAGCTAAAATTAAAATCACCATAGAAGAGGGTGAAGCTTGCCATATGTATGAATTTACAGGCAAAGTTGTGTGGATAACGCCTGTTGGCGCTCAAAATGGCTTAAAACCCGGCGTTGGTTTAGCACTGTCTTCTAGTGAAGCAGAAGTAAAGACAAAAATTGAAGCCATGTTAGCGGGAATGATTAACAGCAGTCATAAAACTTTGACGATGTAGTTTTGACAAAATCCTAATGCTGAGATTGAGCTTCTTTTTTGTCCCTGTTTTTTTCATTTCAGAAATGGGTTAAAATCCATGACACGATTCTTTTAAAATTCCCATCTGTCTTAAGAACAAAAATTAACCAGCACCTTAAAGCCGTTATGTACATTGATTCTCATTGCCATTTAGATAGATTGGATTGCTCCGTAGCTGATGCCGTTGCTGCAGCCAGAGAAGCTCAAGTCAGTCATATGCTCTGCGTTGCCATCGATCTGGATAGCACAGTAGCTATTTTAGACATTATAAAACATCATAAACACATATATGGCAGTGTAGGCATTCACCCCAATGAGGCTTGCGCGGTATCCATTGAAACTCTGCTGGAGCATGCTGGGCAGGATAATAAAATTATTGCAATTGGTGAGACGGGCTTGGATTTTTATCGTGATAATGTTGAGATACAGGAGCAGTGCCAACGCTTCATTCAACATATTGAGGCTGCCAAACTTACAAAGAAGCCTCTTATTATTCACACTCGAGATGCTCGAGAAAAAACCATAGAAATTCTTAAAGATAACAATGCAAGTGAAGTAGGTGGCGTACTGCATTGCTTCACTGAAACTTTAGAGATGGCTGAGCAGGCTATGGATTTAGGTTTTTATATATCCATTTCAGGCATCATCACTTTTAAAAATGCTAAAGAGCTTCAAGAGACTGTCAAAAAAATACCACTATCAAGACTCTTAATTGAAACAGATTCACCTTATCTGGCTCCCATGCCTTATCGAGGCAAACCTAATGTGCCTGCTTATGTGCCTTATGTGGCTAAAAAAATAGCAGAGCTTCACCAAATTTCAGTGGATGAAGTTGCTAAGACGACATCACAAAATTTCTTTGATTTATTTAATATTAAAGAGAGTTGAGGCTCCGCAGCTGAGGCAAGAGCTGCTCATAATTTGCCAGAATTAATATGTTATAGCCATATCATCGTCGCACTGCTTACAATAAGCCCTATAACAAAACCACCTAAATTTTTATGGCTTAACCAATCAAACGTGTGGTTCTCATGTCCCACATGCATTGTTGCAGCATAAAGAAATGTACCCGCAGCCACGGCATCGAAAATAGCTTCTGATGTATGAACATGCAGAATATGGTGCCATTCGATTGAAATAGCGCCTAATAAAATACCAAGAGGCGTCATGAGTGCAAAAAAGAGAAGTGCAGCATAAGCTGTCCTTAAAGTAAGCCCAGAATGAGCGAGGTTCACAAATATAGCAAATGTAGCGCACCATTTATGGATCGCTATGGCTAGAAGCAACACCATAACACCATTGAATGTTTGTTGAATACCTAAGGCATATCCCTCAAAAACACCATGAATTGCTAGCATGATAAGTAAAGCAAATGGCACCAGACAGCCATTATGACGATTGATTCTTTTTTCCAATACCATAAATAACAGCATAGTAACAATACATATCAAGCCCGTTAAAGCGTACCCATATTGAGGCACAAGCTCATGGCAATGCTCCATAGCTTCAGGCAATAGATGTAAGATGGTTATGCCTAAAAATATACCCCTGGAAAAGGCATCGCCTCTAACCAATAACCAGGTAGCTTTGATGTAAACCCCAACGGCGTACAGCGCAGCCCCTGCAACAGACGAGAGCAGGATTAAGCAAGCTGAAAAGATCTTTAGCTCTAAAATAGTTAACTGCATACATTACTTAAATGTGGTGACTCAAGGCCCCTAGGCCTTTTAAATGAGTTGCAAAATGACAAATATTATACTAATTTTAATTAAGAAGCAAAATATTTAACACTCCTGAGTGAGAGGAAAAACTACCAATGGATAGGATATTCAATTGGCTGAATATGTACAAATATTGGTTTATTTGTGCGGCAAGCATCATGATCGGGCTGACAGTCTTATTGCAGCTTGGCAGCAACAAAGTTCTCTGGGATTGCTTTGTTTTTCCTGATCGTGAAGATCTGTTTCGTTATCATTCTATAGGGGAATATTCGAACCTTGCACTATGTAAAAAAGCAGGCGAAGAAGAATTGTCACGCTTACACGCTATGGATAAAGGTTACTTTCAATGTGGTCAAAATTGTTTTTCAAAATCTGGCATAAAAACGATTTCAGCATGTAAGAAAATCAAGCATTAAAAGTTAGGTACACTTACACTAACAGAATCTTCAACACTCTGTTCTTCAACTGCTGCAGCATGTGTAAATTCTTGGCGAATTTGTTCACTAATCTCAATAATATGCTGTTGTTGCTCCGCAGGCACACCTTTAAAATTTAACTCTGCCTCAACCCCTACAGTTTTAAAAAGCATTTTAATAGCTAGTATCATAGCACTTTCATCATAATGATCTAACGTTACCTTGTCAGTACGTACTTGCATAGCAACAGATGTTCTTGTTATCGTATTTTGGACATTTGCAACAAAACCGCCTATGCCATGTTCTCTTGGAAGTGTTCTCAAATCACCGATTAATGAAAGCTCAGGAGATGGTTGGATAAATCCTCTAAATAACTTTGTTAATTGAGTAACAGATATACCTTGTATGCCATCTGCTGAAGGTGATGCATGTACTGACGCAACTGTAACAGGCAATCGCATTAATGAATCTTCTGATGACATTAATGATTGAGATAACCTTGAATGACTGCTTCGGAGTGGATTAGGAACGACTGTCAGCAACTTGGCATAAGTGCTTTTTGCTGTCCATGAAAACACTTTACCGGGTCTATTGAGGGAAGCATTTTTATCTTGTAGAGAAAGCTCACATTCTAAATCAATTGCATCTTGCATATCTTGCGGAAGAACACCTTTGATACTTTTAACACCATAGCTGCCTATAGCATTGTAATCAGCATTTTTTGCATGATGATTTGATACAAAATGCCTTGCAAAAACACCTAAAAAGTTTTTCCTCTTATCAGTATCTTTTTCAGCAACATCATACTTTGGAAGTTCTCCATATTTTTTGTAATAGATGATCATGGCATCTGTATGGCAGATTTCAATACCTTTCCTGTCTTTACCACTTTTGCAACTTCCGTAAGGTATGCCGCTCAATTCACCCACAATAATTTGCTCAAGTGATGCACGAAATAAGTTAGCAGATGATCGATGCTCGAACGAATCATCTTGAGCCAAACGAAGATAGTCCTTAACCGCCTCGAATAATAAATCCAAGGGCAAGTCTTCAGGTAACTGTGTCTTTAATTTATCTAGTATCTCTGATATATCACTTAAATTTAAATCTTGGATATTCTGGCAACTCGCAATATCGTTCACTTGCCTGAAAAATGCCTGGCTTGTATCAACATTATGAGAAGTTGCCAGATTAAATAAGAGCTTTCCAAAAGATCTCATCAAAACAGCTTGATTTTCTGCATTGGCACCGCTTTCAGCAACTCGTCTAAATTTATTAAACGCGTGATTTGTGCTTATGATTTCTGGTTGCAAATTAAAGCCTTGCAATCCTGGCCTGGTTCTTATGTCACTTACTGCTGTTATCAAGGCAGGCCAGGATTGACTTAATGCTTGATCCTTTGCCATAATCATGCCTTTGTCATCATCAAACATTGCAGCTATACTTCCTGCCACTCCAGGCAGAGGTGACAGTAAAGTTTGCGCAAGGAGGGGAATAGCTAAAGGGTATATCATATCAGGTTTTAAGCGAAATTTCGAAATACATCCTCGAACTTGTTCTTCTATTCTGTCTTGAACAAGCTGCTCAATGCTTTGTTGAGTTGTTCTAAGAGCTTCTTTTTTATCTTTCATTTTATGCGGCGTGATGATGCCAGAGCGCACACGCTCTTGAACAAATATTCTAGCACCAGTGTCATCATAGATTGCCAAAACATGTCTTGAAGCATTGGCCAGTCCTGGATAGCGTCTGATGGTGGCAGGGATCCCGCTGAGAGCATGGCTTAATATCTCTATAACTTCTGTATCAGGATTTTTTCTATCTATTAAATCTACATTGTAATGGTTTCTAATGAGTTCTTGCCTAATAAACTGTTGAAAATGAATTTGTTCCCAATCTGGCAAAGTTGAAAACCATGATGGCAAATTATCGCTATCGAATATCCTTAGATATTCTTTAGCTAACTCAGGTGTTAACGTTGTAATTGGAATTGATAATTGGACAATTGTATGGCCATCAGAATCGGTATAGTGTGTTGCTTGAGTTGGTCTTTCCTTCCAGCATGCCAAATTTTCTGCGCCTAAAAGAGCGTCATGAGCACTGCCATAATTAAAAGGTTCTATATGTTGCGCCAAGCAATACGCCATAACGCCAACAATTTCATCAAGATCTAAAGGCACAATTTGACCACTTGCAATGACCTGTTTTAAATGCTCAAGCTCATCAACTGCATCTTTATTTTCATAGGTTTGAGCAATCAACATTGCTCCAGCAAGAAAGCTCAAACATCTATTCTGAACACTTTCCTGATGCGAGGGTAAAGCCCCAGTATCTGATGACGATAGCACTATATGAGCAGGAAGAGCGCGCTTAGATCTACTTTCTTCCTCCATCAACTCATATTCAACGGCAGCTAAGTCATCCATGCTGTATTTGCTTATAAAAGTAGTATTCTTTAACTATAGTACATTGAGCAAACAGGAATCGCTTTAAACAAGAAAATAGAAAAATTAACGTTCTATAATCAACCAATTAGATGGCCATAAAGGCAAGTTGACTTAAATTAGATTTAGTAAAATAAGGGTATAAAAATATACCCTTACATTCGCTGAGGTAAGGAAATACCTTTTTTTAATGGGTGCTCCGGTTCCTCTTAAATCTATTTTTGGCTCTTCCAGAATTATCAGAAAAATTTCTTCTCATCCGCAGTGTAGGCTTAGGCTTGGGTGTAGATGCTGAGTTCATTGATTCATCAGAGCCTAAAACTGGTTTGGATTTCTCCATCAAGCAGGCTAAGGCAACAGCTATATCCTGTATTTCTATTTGATTTTCTTTAGAAATGGTTTCAACCAATTCTCTATATGGTTTTAATCCTTTATCTTTTTCAATAATACCAGCAATTTTTAAAGCGAGAGTTTTGCTTCTTTTCGCTTGGATCATTTCAAGAGAAGGTGGTTCTACTTTGCTTAAAGTAGCACGGGTAGCTCTCTCGATATCCCTTATAATCCGCCTCTCATTCATTGTGACAAATAAGAATGCCTTTCCTTTTCTTCCAGCTCGTCCCGTTCGCCCAATACGATGAATATAAGATTCGGCGTCATGAGGAATATCATAATTAATAACATGACTCATTCTTTCTACATCAATGCCACGTGCTGCTACGTCAGTTGCTACAATGAAAGTAAGAGAACCACGCTTCATTTGAGTAAGAACTCTTTCACGTACAGATTGATTCATATCACCATTAAGTGCAGCTACTGCATAACCATGAGAACTCATTTTTTCAGCAATTTCAACCGTTGCACTTTTTGTACGTGTAAAGATAATAGCAGCTTGAATTTCTTCTGCCTCTAATAATCGAGTCAGAGCTTTGAATTTTTGATGACCAGGAATGGTCATATAAAATTGCTCAATATTATCAGCACTGTTTTCTTTATTTTGTATATGTATTTTTTTAGCATTCTTCAAATAACGATTAGCTATTTTATGAATGGGAGCAGGCATAGTTGCTGAAAATAAAGCAGTTTGATGTGGTTGCTGCATTTGGCTAAGAATCCACTCAACATCTTTAATGAAGCCCATTCTTAGCATTTCATCAGCTTCATCAAGCACAACGGTTTTGATGGATGAGACACACAATGTACCTCGTCGAAGGTGATCCATAACACGTCCAGGTGTGCCAACAATTACATGTGCTCCTCGCTTTAGAGCGGTTAATTGAATGTGATAGCTTTGTCCACCATAAATAGGAAGTACACGAAAATTTTTCAGGTGTTTCGCGTAACTTTGAAAAGCTTGTGCTACTTGTATAGCAAGTTCACGTGTCGGTGTTATAACAATGGTTTGAGGTTTATTCAAAGAAAGATCTATTTGAGAAAGTATTGGCAAAGCAAATGCAGCTGTTTTTCCTGTGCCAGTTTGTGCCTGTGCCAGCAAATCACAACCGTCTAGAAGGACAGGAATGCTTTCTTCCTGGATAGGGGTTGGAGTTTTGTGCTCTAATTCTGTAAGCGCAGTTAAAAGGGGCTGAACAACTTTTAATTGTTCAAAAGTCTTGGTAGGTGTCATGTATGTACTCGTTATGTTGTTATATTATAGGCGAGAAGCAAGCTCTCAATAACAAACACAAGAGATACGGAGATATCCTGCACTGGTTGGTTTAACCTTGATAGCTTATTTGTATCGGCCTAAGGCGAATAGGCCGCCTGTATAAGGAAGAAAGCCATTATCGCGTCAATTAAAACAGTATTGTACATATATTTTCCGCTCATGTCACGCTATTTAATTAATTAAATATGAGTTTGATGCTGAAGAATAACAAATTTTAACCAAAACTCCATGCAATCAGGTTAAATACCAATATGATCAAGTGGATGAAAGCATAAATGGGCAACCGTACCACTTAAAAGGGCTCTGGAAAGCTTAATTAATCTGGTCTAGCCCCCTCAACTTAATGGCAAAGCAACCGATAACATAAGAGATTATTAAAACATAGAGGAAACATGTATGAAAAAGTTACTTATCTTGTGTTCAATATTATTTATGTCATTATCATATGCAAAAGTTTATGAGATACAAAATATGACCGATGAAAAACAAACCATAGAATTTGAGTTTGTTATGATATATACAGAGGCAGGTGTTGAGGGTATTGAGTCTTTAGGGCAGCGCCATCTAGCAACTGTAGGTGCAAACAGCACTGAAGAGATTGTAGGCAATGGTGGTGCTCATTTTCAAGGCGATGCTGAGTTTGGTATCTTAATGATACAAAATGGAGATCGTATAACGTCTACGTTAACGAAAGTTGGTAAAATAAACAGGGCTGTTATAAAAATCGTAGGGAACGGAGTTTATACCATCACAGATATAAAATAAAGTGACTTGCTAGGTTGATTACAGCCATCCTTGGCTGTAATCAACTCACTCTGCTCTCTTTAAAAAATCATCCGCAAATATACGCCAATTCAATTGTGAAGTGCAATTTAACTTTAATGTTACACTGCTGCACTTTGTTTGAGCGTTGTATCTTTTTTTTGCTCAGCTCTATTAATTGATAGCTTTCTGGAAAGCGGGTTATTTAAAAAAAGAATTGGCTTTAAACAGAGAGCACTGAATAACCTATCTGTTCAAAGTCGCGGTAATTGCATTTGCACTTTGAATTGGCGGTGGCTTGACACCTCTAAATGCCAGTAAATTTCCTTACTGGTACTTATCTATTTTACCGTTCCGCGGATCCCATGAATAAATGCATATGAGGTATTTTTTTGAATTGAGATGTTAATCATATAGTTATCTACCTGTAAAAATCAAATTTCGTTGCAAAAACTTCGTTTGGCGTTGCCATGTTGGCTGTGCCGCAAATAATGGGACAAATCAGGATTGAGAGCTATGACTTGACCATTGACAAAAAATATTAAGGGAATATTATTAGTATCAAATAGCATCTAAAACAATTAGCTAAAAGATTTATCAATGTAAAGACATTTCTACATTTTATCAACCGAAAACTCGAAAAGTTCAAAAATTGATCAAAAACCTATGCCTTGTATATAACACTCAAACCGAGGTTTTGGCATAGGATCGATCAAAGCTATTGTGTAAGCAATACCATTTTCATCCAATTGCATCTGTGGGCAGTTGATTGTTTCTTCATGCTTGTTCGGAGGAGTAGCGTCATCATATACTGTCAAAATGACTTGAGGGATAAGTTTAGTGCGAAATTCTAAACCAGTCTGCTGAGCTGACAACTTAGCAGTGGCGTTACCACTATGCAAAATATGCTTGATTGGGTGAGTAACATGACCGTAAGAAATGGTGATTCTATTGTTAGGATTTTTAACTAAAAAATCTTGAGCACTGAAAGAAACAAAGCTTCTCGACATCTCAATCGCCGCCATATCCTTCTCTCTTTGATGAGCTTTATAAGATTCATAACCTTTTGCCACTAGAGTCACAACAAAACCGATAATGGCTATGGCTAATTCTATAAAACCTGAGCTGCGCGTAAGATACATTTCTTGTCCTGCCCCACTATACCTTCTTATTATTTAGTATAGACTTTATTTCCTAATTAAATTATGTGTAAATTTATTTTATTTAAATCATAAATCATACAGATGTCGTCGTTGCTACACATCTTATGCCATATTCCATACCCGTCACAGTATACTGTACGTTTTTGCCGGCTACAGTTCGTGCTGGACATTGAATCAGCATCTTTCTAGGTACAGTATCCTCTGGTCCTCTTACATAGAAAAATACCCAAGGCACTATCTGAGAAAGATACTTAACACCTGGCAGTGTTAAAGGCTGTACCACAACTTTAGATTGTTGTTTAGTCAGCATGACCGATGCAGATTGGCCACTATAGCCTGGAAAAGAAACCATAATTTCACCAACTATATCAAATAATCCATCTGCAGCGGAAAAGAAAAACTCCGTACTGCTGAGCTCGTCTCTTGCATGGGCTGCTGACTCTCTATGCCTGTCGTACCATTTTCCACCAATATAAGATATGCCCGCACCTAGCCCTAAGATCCCTAAAGTGAGAGCGACCACAAATCCTTGGCACTTTCTCTGATTCATCTCATGTCTTCCGGTGGTTTTGGCTTAATACGTATTATAAGAAACTCTTATCAGATACTTTGTGTTCAGTTGCAGCGAGGCTTTGTGAATAGATCTGCAATTGTCTTCTAAGAGATCCGCTTGTCGATTCTCAAGAAAAAGCTCGATATATTCATATTTTAAACAATAGTGTACTATAAATAGCTTTCAACTTAGCAATAAGCGCCAATATAAATAATTTAGCTCAAAAAGCCTAAAGAATGCTCTTAACTGTTCGATAAGTAATTTCATAGCGCATGAGTAAACACTTATGCTCCATAAAAATAACTTAAAGGTGATCGAAATGCCACAAACAATCAATACCAACATTGCGTCTTTGAATGCGCAAAGAAATTT
>CAYGTQ010000022.1:0-20469 GCA_964352915.1 uncultured Legionellales bacterium | reverse complement strand
ATCCAGGGTTTTAAAAGATACAGTGTTCTTGCTGATCTGATCAAGCAACCATCATAAATAAAATTTTTCGAATTTTCATACTTGCGTATATAAAAAAATCTCAGAGGCTCAATTAAACCAATGGTTTATTTTTAATATATTGACAATCTTGCTAGCAGCGGAGCCATTTCCAAAGATTTCTTCTCGGGCTTTAGGTGTCTGAAATTTGTTCAATTCATGGTTGGATTTTTTAATATCAAGGTTAACCATGGTTCCTAAAATAATTTGCCAGCCAGAGTGGTAAATTTCTGGCCAAGGGGTTCTGTCTAAAAAGATACCACAAGGTTTGTGAGCAAAAAAAGCTTCTTTCTGTAGCCCCCCAGAATCAGATAAAACTTGATTTGATGTGCGCAAGAGTTCAATCATATCCAAATAGCCTACAGCCGGAATAACTGTGACATGAGGAATTTTTTTTATCTCATCAAGAATATGAAATTTTTCAGCATTCGCCATAAATCTTGGATGCATTGGGAAGACAATATCATGAGGATAATTTATCAGAAATTGTATAAGTTTATGGAATGATTGGATATCATCGGTATTTTCTTGCCTATGTATAGTCATCAATGTAAATTTTTTGTTCTTTAGGTTTAATTTATCAGATATCGACGTTTTTTTTTGTGTTTGTGTGCTAAATTTCAAAAAAGCGTCGTACATGACATCCCCTGTGAAATGAACATTAGACGATAAACCTTCATTTTTTAGATTTTTTACAGATTCGGCATCGGGTGCAAAATGAAATGTTGAAATGTGATCGACAATGACTCTGTTAACTTCTTCTGGTGATGTCATATCAAATGTTCTGGGCCCTGCTTCAATATGAGCAATAGGGATATGCATTTTAGCAGCAATTAAAGCTGCTGCTAATGTTGAATTGGTGTCGCCATATAATATGATACCAGTCGGAATTTTATCTTTAAATACTTGTTCTAATTGGATTAAAAGTTCAGCAGTCATACTTCCATGGGTTTTGCCTTTAACAGCTAGTTGAATATCAGGCGAAGGAATATTCAGCTCTTTAAAAAAAATATCACTCAAATTATGGTCATAGTGTTGCCCTGTATGGATAATAGTATCCTTAAAACCACATGACCGAATGGCATCAGATATGGGTGCCATTTTTATAAATTGCGGTCGATTACCAACGATCGAAATCACATTTTTCATTACGAACAAATCCAGATAAAGGAATCAATCGTATAATAAATGAATTTCATTGTAAATGAGCTTGTTGGTATTTGATAATCATTCACCATAAGGAGCAAAAAATTTCATTTTTTTTTCAACCCAATAAGCGGTTAGATGTTTTTTCCATACACAGCCTGTGTCCGTTGCAATGATATTAGAATGACTGGTATGTCCCTCTAAAGAGGACCAATGTCCAAAAGCTATTTTGAGATCAGGGTTGTTTTGATGAAAGTAGCGAAACCATGGTTGTAAGCCATTTTTTTTAAGTTTCTCAGGCTTGCTTTTATTGCTAAAATCCATAACTCCATGCTCAGTGCAATACCTCATATAAGTAAAATAGTTGGTAATAATACGCATGCGCGGCCAGCTTTGAAGCGTATCGCTCCAGGAATTTGGCTGTTCACATTCTAAATGAGATAGAAATTTTTTGTAATCGGTATTTCGAAGGCAGTGTTCGACTTCAGCAGAATGCTTTAAGGCTGTTGCCATGTTCCATTGAGGTGGAATGCCTGCGTGCACCATCGCAAGATGATGCTCAGGAAAATAATGTAGCAGTGGTTGCTCACGGAGCCAATCACATAAAATCCGTCGTTTTTTGCTTATTAAAACATCTTCAAAGGTGTCTTTATCATTTAGAGATCTAGTGCCACAGTCTACAGCCAGAAGATGCAGATCATGGTTGCCCAGTGTGATGGCATAATTAGGTAGGCTATAGATAAACTCTAATACTTTCAGTGATTTTGGTCCTCGGTTGACCAGATCGCCAACAAAACAAAGCTTATCGGACTGTGGAGAAAAATCTATTTTGTCCAGCAATGCCATGAGTGTTTCATAGCAACCATGAACATCCCCAATCACAAAAGTTCGCATAGTGTTATAAATCCTTCAGATTAGGTCATAGCTTTATGAGCAAGTAGTTTATGCTCATCTAAGTAATTACTCAAATTGACGTAGTGCTCTATGTACAGGTTTTCTGCACGCGCTTGCGGGTCAATGTCGCATTTTTTCAGTATGGTCTCTTGGATGTAGGATTTAAAAACCTGGCGCAGAGTTTTTCTTCTGTACATAAAAGCAGTTTTTACGAGCCAGCGAAATAAGACATAGTTGTTTGCTTGATAAGGTGGCTTTTTATAAGGTATAAGGCGGATAAAGCAGGAGGTTACCTTGGGTTGAGGTCGAAATGCTCCTGGCGGCACATCAAAGAGTAATTGTGTTTGGCTGTGGTATTGAGCCATGATACTTAATCGGCCGTATATTTTCTGGTTGGGTGTGGCTGCAATGCGTTTGGCAACTTCCAGTTGCAGCATAAAATGAAAATCGGTGATGTGTGTGTGCTTAAAGCAATGGAAAAGCAAAGGAGTTGAAATATTGTACGGAAGATTGCCAAAAATTCGAGTAGTGACGTTCTCTGGATTTAAATTTGCTTTAAGAGCGTCCTGGTTATCGATGGTGAAGTTGGTGTTTTGTTCAAACTCTTTTCTCAATTTTTCTGAAAGTTCATTATCAATTTCAAAGGCGTACAAGTGTTTGACTTGAGGTAGAATTTTATGGGTTAAGGCGCCTAGCCCCGGCCCGATTTCAACTAAGCGATCGCAGGATTTGAGTTGCAGTGCCTTAATGATTTTTTCGATATAATATTCATCTACCAAAAAATTTTGGCCAAATTTTTTCTTTGCACGGTAGTGAGCCATAAGCTCAGCCTTTTTTCTGCCTTAAGGTTTGTGAATGATTTTAATATAAGCTGACGCGCGCAGCTCGCTGAGCCATTTTTCAATTTGAGCTTCACGTTTTCTTTGATAGATCGATTGTTTGGCGGAGCGCCGTGTAATGTCTTTGGAAGCATCTGCAGTTTGGCGTTTGATGACTTGAATCAAGTGCCAGCCAGCGCGAGATTGTATAGGATGGCTGACATCGCCTTCAGTGATATTTTCAATGCCTTTAGTGATGGCAGGTGGCAGCTCATAATCATTGATCCAACCAAGTTCACCTCCCTTGGAAGCAGAATTAGGATCTTGTGAGAATTCTTTTGCTATTTGGCTAAAAGGTGTGCCACGCTTAATTTGTCTGCGTACCGATTCGATGGTTTTTTTGGCTTCGAGATCGGTGTTGGTCCATGGATCGGTTTTTATCAAAATTTGTCGTAAATGATAGCGTGTCACTGTCGTGCTCACACCTCCAGAGCGTGCACCTTTAAGCTGAATTAAGTGTAAGCCATTGGGTGTTTGAATAGGGCCTTTGATGTCCCCTTGTTTCATCGAAGTGACAGCTGAGGCAAAATCGTCAGGTAACTCATGACTGCTGCGCCAGCCAAGATCGGTGAAACTAGGCGTGATGTCTTTATCAGTATACTGATCAGCAGCACGTTCCAAATTACTCAACTTTCGGGCTGAAGCCAGCAGCGCATGAGCAGCTGATTCGGCTTGTTTTACAACAGTTGATGTTGGTTCAGCAGGCACAGGCACCCTAACATTGGTTAGGCGATATTCCATGAAGCGATTTTGTAATTGAGGGTGTTGCTTTAAATAGCGATTGACATCTGCTTCAGATACTTGCACAGGAGGTAGTTGATCATGTAAGCGTGACAGCATCAGATCTTGGTGTAATTGAGCACGATATTTGTCCAAATTCATACCACTGGCCTGTACTTTTTGCAAGAATGCTTGAGGAGAAAGTTCTTGTTGTTCTGCCAGATCTTCAATAATGCGTGACACCTCATCTTTTTCAATGCTGATGCCTTGTTGAGTTGCCAGCTCAAGCTGTAAAACGGTATCAATAAGCGCATCCAAAGCCATGCTGGATAAAGCGCGAGGGTTAGGAGTTTGTTTACCTCGAATTTGGTATTCGGATTTGAGCATTTGTGCACGCTGTTTGAGCATCTGTGACGTGATGGGTGTTTCATTGACAATGGCTATGATTTTATCAATTTTGGCACCAAAGCAGCTGGATAAAGAGAGGCATCCGAGCATCCAGATTATAGGAAAAGAAACCAATGGATTTTTTGGGAATTTCATAGGGTTATCCTCTAGTTATATCAGATTGTTATCAAAGCCAGGTACATAGGTTTGCAATAAATTATCAGCTAATTGAGTTTGGTTGCCGCCTATACCTTTCAAGTAAAACTGAATGTACATCATTTTGTTAAACTGTGGCTTTTCCTGCGTAGAAAAGCCAGAAAACGTCTTTCCGCCCAGTAATCGCACTGCCCAACAGCAGCTATTGTATTCTAAACCAACTAAGTAATTTTTAATATATTTTCCAAAAGTATTATAGTGTATGGAAGCAAATGGTTGCCAATGTTCATTAAGCGGCCAGGCTGCGGAAGCATATATTTGTTTAAAATCCCAAGTTTTGCTGTTAGGCAGCATGGTGAGCACAGAGCTGTCACCGTTTTGAATGAGTTGAAAGCCAGCATTGATGATACGTTTGCCATTGAATCGATATTGAGCATTGATTGAAGCCGAAATGAGTTTTTTCTGAGCCCACGACCAGCTGGCGTGCTGAGATAATTTTATTTCAGGCGTGAGTTGCCAGCTTGTGTAGCCAGCCATGGGTGATAATCGGTGGTGAGGATCTGTGTAGCCTAAGAAACGTGATTCTTGCGGGTGGTTGTCATATAGCATGACCTTGCGCTTTCGGATATACAATCTTTGAGCCAAGCCTGCATCAAACCATGGCTGATTGGCCATGCTTGAATATTGGTAGCGCATACCCAGGGCAATATGATGGGTATCGCCGACACGATCAAGGCCTGTGAAACGATTGGCTTGAAATAAGCCTGGATAGTCAAGCAAACGGTAGCCACTGTCTAAAATAGGGCGCCTGTTTTGATTGTGATGTGGTATGTAGACGTATTGTAAGTGAGGAAACCATCGATGGCGATCTTTTAATGAGCCACGGGTATTTTCCCATCGCCACTTATGATCCAACTGAAATATAGGTATGGCATCGGTTAAGTTTTGTTTGAAAGGTTTGACTTGCTGGCGTTTAGCCTGGTAATTGGTGATATGGGATGCCAGAGAAACTTGACTGAGCCCCCATTGATGGCGCCATGTTTGCTCGAGCTTTGGTTGAGTGTGCAGACGATGTATGCTGCGCCAGACAGTTGTGTCTTCTTCTCCAGGCCAACGGTAAAGCGAATAATCGTTATGCCAATTGAGATCCCAACCAAAACTTAAATCGGGGTAGTGGCCCGTGGCTGTTATGTGAGGTAGTAATCTATAGTAAGGTTGGGTTGTGACAAAATTATCAGGTGATAAAGGTTGTAGAGCATGCAGGCGCGCAAAACCTGTCCAGTGCGGATAATTGAAACTAAGCTTTAACGCTTGCTTTAAATAATGATTGGCATAAATATTTTGAGATGTGGCAAAATCCTGCATGAAGTTATCATCACTGGCGTGGTGGTAGTCCAGATCTAAGCTCCAATGTGGTGAAAGTCTGGTGTGGTGTAAAGCGTCTATAGATCGGCGTGTTTTATGGTGTTTTCTTTGAGTATGGCGGTTGGTTGCCAGGACTTGAGTTTGCAGAGTGCCATGGCTTTGAGGTGTTAAGTAACGGAATTCAGGGCTTAGCATAAAACCATGTTGACTCATATAACGTGGTGCAATGGTGAGATCATAATTAGGCGCTAGATTAAAGTAGTAAGGTGTGGTGATGTCATGCCCCACTTGGCTGTTGTAGCCGAATTGAGGGATCAGAAAACCAGACTGTCGTCTGTCATCAATCGGAAAGTTTAAATAGGGAAAATAAAATACCGGCACTCTGTTACCGAGCCACAAAATGGTATGAAGACTTTCACCACGTCCTGTTTCTTGGTTTAGGGTAAGTTCTTTTGAACTCAAGTGCCAATGACTGAGATGAGGTGGGCAAGTGGTCCAAGTGCTTTTAAACAGCGTATGTTTGTTCTCAGAATGTCTGGTTATACGATTGGCTTTGCCCCAGCCAACAAGCCCTAACCAAAGCTGTGTTTTGCCAATCTTCTTTGAGGATTGTGGCAATAAAGCGACACGATACAAAGCATTAAAAATCTCACCGGTGTTTTCGCTGGTTAAGTGTCCATGGGAACCTCTTAGTACACGTCCCGGTTCAAGCAGCCTAACGTGACCTTTCAGCTTGATATTTTCTATTTTGCCACTTTGTGGATGCAAACTTACCCAGGCTTCGTCAGCTGTACTTTGTTCCTGCAGGCGTTGGATACTGGCATGTCCTTTTAAATGAGCTTGCTTGCGGGGAATGAGATCCACACTGTCGGCATTGATCCTGGTTTCGTCTTGATAATGAATGATGGGTTCTTGATAGTAACCTTGGCACAATCCAGCACGCTTACACGGAACAAAACCAATGCGCTGGGAAGTGATATTTGATGTGGGTTGTGAAGACAGCCCAAAGCTCGGCCAACATATTAACCATGCTGTACCTATCGCTGTTGCCAGATGGTTGTATGGAGATGTTTGAAAATAAGTTATCATAGATCCAGAATTCAATTAAGAGTTGCCATAGTCGGTGTATAGTGGCTAAAATTAGTCATTATAGGTGAATCGATAATCGAATGAAATAGGGAATTAAGCTTTGGTTTCGAGATACTGCGCTCTGATGGCATGGCTGGATAAGCAGTGGGAGGATAAACCGCGCTACGTTACAGCTCTAACGGGTGACGCAGGTGCGCGTCGCTATTATCGTGTTTTCTACCAAGGGCGTTCTTATCTTGCGGTGGATTCCCCGCCCGAGTACGTCAATAATCAGCAGTTTATCCACATAGCTTCACAGTTGGCCGATATAGGGCTTACAGTGCCTGAAGTGCTTAAGAGCGACTTAGAATATGGATTTTTATTGCTCAGTGATTTGGGTCCTACTCGGTTGTTTGATAAGCGAGCACACCGCTCCGTGATGTCTTATTATGACAAAGCTCTGAGTGCGTTGCGTGTTTTGCAATGCCATCATTGGCAAGAAGTGGCTTTACCAGACTTTGACCGCTTCACCATGCAGAAACAATTGGATTTGTGCAAGCATTGGTTTTTTGAAAAATTTTTAGGCATTGACTTGACTCACCAAGACCATGAAGTATGGCAGGGTTTAAGTGAGCTGTTGCTGAAATCGGCAGAATCACAGCCCCAATGTGCTATCCATACCGATTACCACAGCAGAAATTTGATGTGTTTGCCAGATCGTAGGTTGGCCGTGGTTGATTTTCAAGATCTGAGCATGGGACCAGTAACCTACGACATCGTATCTTTGCTCAAAGATTGCTACATCACTTGGCCAACATCACAAATTAAATTATGGTTACAAAATTATTTTCAACAACTGCTGGCCCATGGGCAGCTTTCAAGCGTGTCATGGCCACAGTTTGAAGCATGGTTTCACTGGATGGGGGTGCAGCGTCATTTGAAATGCATGGGCATTTTTGCAAGACTCAGCCTGTATGGCAACAATCAAAACTATTTACACGCCATTCCCAGAATTTGGCAGTCTGTGTGCGATGTTTGCGAAGAGGATGTGGTTTTGCGTTCTTTTTTACCATGGTTAAAAGAGCGGATAGAACCTAACTTAAGGAAGGTGAATTTTGAAAGCCATGATCTTAGCCGCTGGTAGAGGCCGTCGTATGGGGGGGTTGACAAAAAAGTGCCCCAAACCGCTGCTAAAGGTATGTGGCCAACCTTTGATTGCTTATCAATTGTCTAAGTGCGCTCAAGCGGGTATACAAGATGTGGTGATTAACCTGGGGTATTTGGGGCATCACATTCAAGATTATTGCCAGGATGGCTCCAAGTGGCAACTCAGCGTTCAATATACACAAGAAGGCCCTGAGCCCATCGGTACCGCCAGTGGTATCAAGCAAGCTTTGCCACTTTTAGGTCTCGAGCCCTTTTTGGTGGTGAGCAGTGATGTGTGGACAGATTATAATTTCGCTGATATTTTATGCCACAAACCTGTGACTTCAGGGCATTTGGTTTTGGTGCCAAATCCAGTTCACCATCCTCATGGGGATTTTGGATTGTCCACACAAGGTCGAGCTGTCGACAGCCAGCCAGCTCTGACTTATGGTTGCATCGGGGTGTTTCACCCAAGTTTTTTTGATGAAACCAAAGATGAGGGCGATGCTTTGGGCACACTTTTTCGCCAAGCCATCGCTCAAGATTTATTGAGCGCAGAGCTCTATAATGGAATTTGGCTGGATGTGGGTACCCCAGAGCGTCTGCTAAAAGCCAATCAGCTGGCTTCAGGTGCTTCCAGTTGTTCTGAATAGTCGCACTCTTTTTGTGGACAAGCATGTTCTGTGCCGCGACGTTTGGTAGTTTTCAAAACCACCAAAGGCCATTCACACTTAGGACAAGCCTGTGCCACAGGCGGGTACCAGGTGGCATACTGACACTTAGGGTAGGTCTCGCAGGAGAAAAATACCTTGCCGTGTCGTGATTTTCTTTCAAGCATTTTACCTTGTTTGCACTCAGGGCAATCTATACCTGTATCTTTGGGTTTTTCCAAGGGCTCCATGTGTTTGCACTTTGGGTATCCGCTGCAGCCAATAAATTTTCCATAGCGCCCAACTCGAATTTGTAGAGGTGATTCACACTCTGGGCAATTGCGATCGATGTTTTCAGGCTCATTACTTTCACCTTGATCGTCGCCTAAATTGCGTGTGTAATCACACTCAGGGTAGCCACTGCAGCCGACAAATCGTCCTCGTCGCCCCAAGCGAATCAAAACAGGTTTTTCACATTTAGGACATTTTTCATCTAAGGCTTCTGAGGTGACGTCACTTCGATCCACGGTTTCATCTATGGTGGTGATCTGGCTGATAAAAGGTTGCCAAAATTTATCAAGCAGCGGGATCCATTCATTTTCACCGCGTGATACCGCATCCAAATCATCTTCCAGCTTAGCCGTGAAGCTATAGTCGACGTACTGCGTGAAATGCTCGGTTAAGAACTTACTGACCACACGACCCACATCGGATGGGTAAAATCGCTTCTGATCAAGGGTAACGTACTCACGTTGTTGCAATGTTGATATGATAGCAGCATAGGTCGAAGGCCGGCCAATGCCATGCTCTTCCAATGATTTGATGAGGCTTGCCTCACTGTATCGAGGTGGTGGTTCTGTGAAATGCTGGCTACCAGCAATGGTTTTCACCTTAACTTTGTCACCTTTTTCTAATTGTGGTAATTTGTGCTCTTCTTCCTCGTCTTTACTGTCATCAAGGCCTTCCTGGTAAAGAGCTATGAAGCCAGGCACAGCGATGGTTGAGCCTGTGGCGCGCAGTTGATTGCCATCACCACAAGCAAAAGTAATCACCAAAGTATGAATGGTGGCATGCATCATTTGAGATGCCACTGTACGTTTCCAAATGAGCTCATACAATCGAAGCTGATCTTTGGTCAAAGCATCTTTTAAAATAGTAGGTGTTTGCTTGACAGCAGTCGGACGAATGGCTTCATGCGCTTCTTGTGCATTTTTTGCTTTGGTTTTGTAAGCTTTAGGGCTGTCAGGCAGGGATTCTTTGCCATATTGTTTTTCAATCAGATCACGAATGTCTGTGATGGCTTCAGCCGCTAGGTTAACCGAGTCTGTTCTCATGTAGGTGATAAGACCCACAGCGCCTTGTCCTACGTCAATCCCTTCATAGAGTTGCTGGGCTACTCGCATGGTTTTTTGAGCAGTGAAGCCAAGTTTGCGCGCAGCTTCTTGTTGTAATGTGGCAGTAATAAAAGGTGCTGCTGGGTTTCTTTTGCGTTGCTTTTTTTGGACTTCGACAACGGTTAGGTTGCCATCATGGTTTGTTTGCAGCTCATCAACAGCTTTGTCCACTTGTTTGGCGGATTCAAAGGTAAATTGCTCGACTTTTTCATTTTTATACAAAGAGAGCTTAGCTTGAAAATTTTTCTTTTGCACATTCAAGTCAGCGTTGATGGACCAATACTCTCTGGACTTAAAAGCTTCAATTTCAAGCTCACGCTCAACAATCATTCGAAGCGCTGGGCTTTGCACTCGGCCAGCAGATAAACTGGGGCGAATTTTTTTCCAAAGCAAAGGTGATAGATTAAAGCCCACTAAGTAATCCAGCGCCCGCCTGGCTTGCTGCGCATTGACCAAGTCCATGGAAAGGGTACGGGGATTGTCCACAGCTTGCTGAATGGCTTGCTTGGTGATCTCATGGAAAACCACGCGATGCACTTCTTTGTCTTTAAGCAATCCTCGTTCCTTCAGCAGTTCACATATGTGCCAGGAAATGGCCTCGCCTTCGCGATCAGGATCAGTAGCCAGCAGTAAAGTATCTGCTTTAGCCAAAGCATCGGCAATTTTTTCTACATGTTTTTCATTTTTATCGATGGCACTGTAGGTCATGGCAAATTGCTTGTCAGGATCCACTGAGCCTTTTTTAGCTCTCAGATCACGAATATGCCCATAAGATGCTAGCACCTGATAGCCCTTACCCAAATACTTGCGTATGGTCTTACATTTGGCAGGTGATTCTACAATAACAACCGTACTCATAATTTCTCTGTTTTTTATATCTAGCTTAGCAGCACACTGACTTGTCAATGTAGTGCATCACAGGAAGATTGCTCGAGTCAAGTGCATCGTCGTTGATTTTGAAGTGGATGCGTGGATAAATGGATATTACAGTTAGCACAAGAGCGATTTTTACAACAAACAGAGTCTATATTAACCATTAGGGCATTCGTAGGGCTTTTTGAAGGCGGATTTTTAATGTGACGATGCGCTGCTTACAAAATCCAGAGGCTTGATGGGGGTTGAGGCCTGCAATATCAGCCCATAGCTGACCCGTGCAAAAGTCTTGAACACAATAAGCTTGCCCACAGTCCGATGGGGTAGTTGTACAGAGTGAGCGTGCTTCTTATTAAAAGTTCCTTTAATGGAAGGGCCTTGCTTATTGATGTTCAAGGTGTCACCTGCTCGCAAGTTATCGACTTGGCCTTTGTTGATGACCACCGCTTGGTATGAGCCTGCTGCTATATTTTCACCTAAAGTAGCAATTATTTGACCTTCAATGCCTGCTCGTGGCAGCTTGGGTGTCAAACGGTTGGGCAACTGTTGCTGTTTGCTCGGCACCAGTTTATCGCCTAGGCGTACCACATGACTGTGTTTCTCAACATGAAATTGTGCAGGATGGCCGATTTCAGTTAACTGGGCTTCGCCAATATAATGCCCTTCAACGCCAAGTATTTCGCGGCTTGAAGGATCATGATAGGTTTGTAGTGGGCGAATAATGGCATAACTTGTGGTGCTCTCGTCCATTATTTGGGCGTATAAAGTGTTGCGTCCATGATGGGTGGAGCGATCACCGAGTTGAATGACCGTGGGGGCAGATTCAATTTCTTTTGGAGAAAAAACACCTGAGCGATTTAAAAAAGGTTTGAATGTAGCTAAATCAAAAGCTCCATGGTCCTTTAAAATGGTTCTGCGTACTTTAGGCGATAGTTTGCGCAGTGCGCCTTGTCCTGTTGGGATGACCAATTTATCGCCGGGGCGTAATTTGTCTGCGTCAGCAATATGTGGATTGGCATGGGTCACTGACGACAGATAGCGTTGTTCGATCCCATGTTTTTGCAGAATACGCAAAAAAGTGTCACCTTTCTGCACAGTATAGGTGGCCATGGCCTTAGGCTTGCTATGAACTGCCCCAACCCACACCAAAAACAAACATCCTAATGCCCATAAGAATCGAGTCAATATTACATGCCCAGTCATCGCACTGCCCACTGAAATCATTTATAATTGTGAGTATAGATTATAAATAAATCAAATGAAATCCCATGGCCTTGTTAAAAGTCGTGATTTATCCCGATGAGCGCTTACGTGCACCCACAGAGCTTATCGATGAGATCACTCCAGACGTTAAAAAGCTTGTTTCAGACATGTATGACACCATGTACCATGAACATGGTGTTGGGCTTGCGGCACCTCAAATAGGCATTTCTAAACGATTGTCGGTGATGGATGTCAGCGACGATCAAAGTGCGCCTTATTGCTTGATTAATCCAGAAATTATTGAGCGCGATGGCGAGGTGGACCTGCATGAAGGATGCCTGTCGACTCCTGGCGCTTATCATGTGGTCAAGCGCGCGCGCTGGGTCAAGATGAGAGCGCTTGATGTTGAAGGTCAGCCCTACGAACTTGAAGGCACGGGTCTTTTGGCAGAAGCCATTCAGCATGAAATTGATCACCTCAACGGTATACTTTTTCTTGACCAACTCTCAACTTTTAAGCAGCGTCGCTTAATTGAGCGTATGCATAAGTACTTAAGAATCAAGCAAAAGGCCAAGCGTGGCTCGTAGACTGAAGATTTTATTTGCCGGTACACCGAAATTTGCGGCGACCACACTTTCAGGCTTGCTCGATAGCCAGCACCAAGTGCTGGCAGTATGGACCCAGCCTGATAGACCCCAAGGGCGTGGCCGCAAGCTTTTGCCAAGCCCCGTTAAAGCCTTAGCGCTTGAGCATGCTTTGCCTGTGCATCAACCCACCACACTTAAAGACGAGCAAGCACAGAAGACTTGGATGCGTTATCAAGCCGATCTTTGTGTGGTGGTGGCTTATGGGCTGCTTTTGCCACAGAGCATCCTTGACGCTACGACTTATGGTTGCATCAATGTGCATGCCTCGCTGTTGCCACAGTTTCGTGGCGCTTCTCCCATTGCAGCAGCCATTTTAGCAGGTGAGCACTCCACGGGGGTGAGTATCATGCAGATGGAAGCAGGTCTTGATACGGGGCCTGTGCTTGCTCAGGTGTCTGTTGCCATAGGTGCGCGTGATACAACGCTGTCGTTAAATGAATCTTTAGCAGTGCTTGGACGTGACACACTTCTGGCAGTTTTGGCTGAGCTCGATGATGTTAAACCTCAAATACAAGACGATGCGCTTGCAAGCTATGCCCCTAAAATTCATAAAAAAGATGCTGCCATCGATTGGTCAAATTCAGCGCGAGCTATTGAGCGCATGATTCGCGCTTACGTGCCGCAACCTGTCGCTTACAGCTACCTGGAAGAAGATTACTGGCGCTTCTGGCAAGCTCAGGCGCTGGATGAAGCAGCAGAATCTTCATTTGTACCAGGGTGCATTGTTGATGTCAGTGACAAAGGTCTGGACATCGCTACCGGCCAAGGTGTGTTGCGCGTGACTCACATGCAATTGCCAGGAAAATCCAGTCGTGCTGTGGCTGAATTGATGCATGGTTATGACTTAATGAAGTTCAAAGGCCAGATGCTGGGCTAAGTGCCCATACATCTGGCGCATAAAAATTTTTGCTAGTCAGTTTTATCAAGACGGAAGCTGGGGTCAGATTCCTGATCTGTTTGAACATGGCTAGTTGCTGTATCATATTCTTGTTTTGTTAATTGAGGAAATTTAACACCAACATCCATCACGTTGACGCTGCCAGCCATTTTACTCTGAGGATCGACCATGCTTTTCAAGGTGTCAAGACGCGATCGATTTTGGCTGCCAAGGCTTGTTCCCTCCTCTTTTAAGATGTTTTCTACAAGCGTGCTGCATTCGGTTAATGTTGCTTGCAAGGTTTGTCGATCAGGCAATAAATCTTCGGCTTGAAGGGAGCCATCAATTATCTTTGCAGCTTTAAGATCGCTTTGAATAGAGTGCTCTGTTGATTGAGAGGCCCCTAAAGGATGAATAACTTTATCCAGCTGCTCAATAGCTTCGTGAGCAGCTAGATAAGTTCTTACAAATGCAGGTTTCATGGTTGGGTTGGACGAATGAGCACCAAAGAATTTATAGATTGCGCCCACGGCTCTTTGCAGTACATTAAATTGACTTTTTACAAAGCTTTTGATTTCAGTTTGAAGCCCAAGTGCTTTTCTCATGGCACCAGGAGCGGATGCACCAAACAGGCTGCTTGAGGCGCTTTGTACATCTTGTGAGTCTAGAAAGGCGTCAGCCCGTGAAATTTTAGCAACAGTGTCTCTTATAGCTTCCTGGATAGTTTCTCGACTGTGCTGTATATTTGGTTCATCAGCACTGCTGAACTCATAGCCTACTTTACAAGTCTCAATCTGATTAAGTATAGCGTTCAGTCGACCCATATATATCACCATAGCTTCTCGTTGTTGCCATACAGCAGCCACCAGTGAAAGGTGCGTACTTTGTTCGCTATCAGCTTGTGCCGTACTTTTTTTTAGCACTTCTGAAGGTTCTCTTTGAGTTAATTCTTGCAACCGTTTTTTTATTACTTCTGGTGGTTTTTTTTGAGTTAATTCTTGCAACTGTGCATCAAATGCATCTTCGGTACTTTCCATCATTTTATATTCTCCAAACTAACTAGGTTTCTAACCAGTTTAGACCATGCATAGAGAAAAGAAAGGATCTCGCCTGTAACGGATTTGGGTCATTGTGCTGTACAGTGCTGGATAAAAAATTAACCAGGCTTGGTCATCTGTGCAGGATTGACCCATTCGTCAAACTGGCTTGCGCTGAGAAGATCGAGTTTAAGAGCCGCTTCTTTCAATGTGCTGTTGTCTGCAAAGGCCGTTTTGGCAATAAGAGCGGCTTTGTCATAGCCAATGTGAGGGTTGAGTGCCGTGACCAGCATTAAGGATTGATTGAGATGCTGGTTAATTTTGTCCTCATTGGCGCTGAGTCCTTCAATACAGAACTGCCTAAACATGTGGCAGGAATCGGTCAATAATTGACAGCTATGCACAAAATTATAAATCATCACAGGCTTATAAACGTTGAGCTCAAAATTGCCCTGACTGCCAGCAAAGGCAATGGCAGCATCGGCCCCCATCACTTGGGTGCAGACCATGGTGATGGCTTCGCATTGAGTCGGATTGATTTTGCCTGGCATGATGGATGAGCCTGGCTCATTTGCAGGTAAATTAAGCTCACCGAGACCACTTCTGGGGCCTGAGCCTAACCAACGAATGTCGTTGGCAATTTTCATGATGGCACAAGCCATGGTTTTTAAAGCACCGCTACTGTGCACAATGGCATCATGGGCAGCTAAAGCTGCAAATTTATTAGGTGCACTGACAAAGGGTTGGCTGGTGATGTCAGCGATGTGCTTGGCGACCTGTACTGCAAAGTTAGGCGCGCTGTTGAGGCCTGTGCCTACGGCTGTGCCACCCAGGGCCAGTTCGTACAGGCCCATGCGGCTCATCTCGAGAAATTTTTTGGCAGCGGTGAGTTGCGTCACATAGCCTGAAAATTCCTGTTCTAAGGTCAACGGCACTGCATCTTGAAGATGGGTTCGACCAATTTTGACGATATGGCCGAAGGTTTTCGCTTTATCATTCAGCGCTGTGATTAATTGTTGCAATGAAGGGACTAAATAATTATCAATCATATCCACAGCAGCAATGTGCATGGCGGTTGGAAAGGTGTCGTTGGAAGACTGTGACATATTACAGTGATCGTTGGGATGGATCGGATCCCTGCTACCCATCACACCGCCAGCCATTTCAATGGCCCGGTTGGCAATGACTTCATTGGTGTTCATGTTGGTTTGGGTGCCACTGCCTGTCTGCCAGATCCTAAGAGGGAAGTGATCGTTGAGCTCGCCTGCGATGACTTCATCAGCGGCGTCGATGATAAGCTTAGCCTTGTCTTTAGGAAGCTTGCCCAGATAGCTGTTGGTCAGAGCAGCTGCTTTTTTGACAATCCCCATGGCTTTGATGACCACAGGTGGCATCACATCGCTACCTATAGCAAAATGGTGTAAAGAGCGTGCAGTTTGTGCCCCCCAGTAGCGGTCGTTCGGTACTTCTACGGTGCCCATGGTATCACTTTCTTGGCGGACGGCGGTTGGCTCAAGCTCAGTAGTCATGATTGGGTTTCCTTGTTAGTATATGCCCATGTTATTGAATGCAGCTTCAGTCTAAAAAAAGCTCCAGTGAGTGCCATGTTCAATAAAAAATCACTCATCTGCTGTTTAGCTAAGCATAGTCTTAAATAAAAAGCAATTGAAAAAGGATAGCGCCATGAGCGAGCCCAATGTCTCCCAACAGTCTGTACAGAATTTTAGCGAACGGGCTTATCTGGATTATTCGATGTACGTCATTCTTGATAGAGCCTTACCTTTTATTGGCGATGGCTTGAAGCCTGTGCAGCGCCGGATTGTGTATGCTATGTCGCAATTGAATTTGTCGGCACAGGCCAAATATAAAAAATCAGCGCGTACCATTGGTGATGTGCTGGGTAAGTTTCATCCCCATGGTGACAGTGCTTGCTACGAAGCCATGGTGTTGATGGCGCAATCTTTCAGTTATCGCTACACCTTGATTGATGGGCAAGGTAACTGGGGCTCCATGGACGATCCAAAATCCTTTGCCGCCATGCGTTATACTGAAGCACGCCTGACCGCTTATGCTGAATTGCTGCTTGCTGAGCTTGGGCAGGGTACGGTCGACTGGCGTGCCAATTTTGATGGCACCATGAATGAGCCTGTCTCCCTGCCAGCGCGTCTTCCCAATGTGTTGCTTAATGGCAGCACAGGCATTGCTGTGGGCATGGCCACCGATCTTCTGCCGCATAATTTGCGAGAAGTGGTGTCGGCTTGCCTTTGTTTGTTGGACAATCCCAAAGCCAGTTTGCATGATTTATGCCAGCACATTCAGGGGCCCGATTTTGCTTCAGGAGCTCAACTGATCACGCCAAAGGCAGAACTTGAGGCTTTGTATCAAACAGGCTATGGCGCTGTGAAGTTGCGCGCGGTCTTTGAGCAGAAAAAAAACCAGGTGGTGATCACAGCACTGCCTTACCAAGTATCAGGGGCTAAAATTTTAGAGCAAATTGCAGAGCAGATGATAGGTAAGCAACTGCCGATGGTGGTTGACTTGCGTGATGAATCTGATCATGAAAATCCAGTGCGTTTGGTGCTGGAGCTGCGTTCATCGCAAGTCGATACAGAAGCTTTGATGTCCCATTTATTTGCAACCACGGATTTACAAAAGCAATATCGAGCCAATTTTAACGTGATAGGCTTAGATGGTAAGCCCCGCTGTATGGGGCTTCGTGATTTGCTGGGTAACTGGCTTGAGTTTCGTCAGAATGTGGTGACACGGCGTTTGAACTTTCGTTTAGAGCAAATCAATGAGCGCTTACATATCCTTGAAGGATTTGTGATTGTCTTTCAATTCTTATCAGAAGTGATTGACATCATTCGCAACAGTGATGAACCAGAGCAAGCTTTGAGAGTACGCTTTAAGCTTTCTGAAACACAAGCCATGGCCATTTTGAATATGCGCCTGAAACAATTGGCACGTTTGCAGGAAGCTAAGCTTCATGAAGAAGTAGCGGCACTCTCAAGCGAGAAACAAAAAATTGAAGCTTATTTATCAACGCCAGCCAAACTTAAAGCTTTGATAAGAAAAGAGCTTGCAGAAGATATGGCTACTTATGGTGATGAGCGTCGTACACAGTGGGTGGAAGCTGACTCAGCGCAGGCGATGATTCAGAAAGTGGTGATGCCAAAAGAACCGATTACGGTGATTTTATCTGAGAAAGGTTGGATCAGAGCCGGTAAGGGCCACGAATTAGATACAGCAAAACTTGGCTTTCGCTCAGGTGATGCTTTGTTGATGACAGCGCTTGGGGACAGTCACATGGCTGTGTTGTTGCTGGATGCCGCTGGGCGAAGCTACCAGCTGTCAGCGCAGGATCTGCCCAGTGTACGAGGCTACGGCGAGCCTCTGACCAGCCGATTAACCCCTGGTAATGGAGCCCGATTTGTTGGTGTATGTTTAGGGCATGCAGAACAACGCGTGGTGCTTGTTTCTAATGCGGGCTATGGTTTTATCACCACCCTTGAGCAAATGATGGTGAAAAATAAAAAAGGCAAACAATTACTGAGTGTGCCGCCAGGTTTAAGCGCTCTGCCACCATTGCTATGCTCAGAACAGAAATCTTATCTGGCTGTGTTATCTGCGCAAGGCAAGCTTCTGTGCATGCCTTTGGATGCGTTGCCTGAGCTTAACAAAGGTAAAGGTCAATTGTTGATGCGTCTTGGTAAAAAAACAGAAGGTGCCCCACCTGTGGTAGCTGTTGCTGTGGTGGCTGAGCACCAAGTATTGCAAATTCATGCGGGTAAAAAACACATGACACTTAATCACAAAGGTCGTCAAGATTACATAGGTGAGCGCGCCCAAAGCGGTCGAGTACTGCCTAAAGGCTATCAAAAATCAACGGGCATGAGTGTGATGGTGTGATGTCTCTGGCATTAAACGATGGCGAATGCATAGTCTGGCAAAGCCATCAGAGTTTTGTTTTATGGCTGCCATGTGTCTTTTGGGCCAGTCTCTATGGGTGGAGTTATCATCTGCCTGGTATTTTGTATCTGCTAAGCTGGATTGTGGCAGTCTTGTGGTTTCGCAGTACATGCATGATGGTGTATCGTTACTGGGGGGTGCGCTATGTGTTGACTAACTTTCGTTTTATCCGAATTTCAGGATTTTTTTGGCAAGCCATGGACTCTTTGTATGTGTCCAGATGGCATGGTTTTGAGATCAAACAGTCCAGGCTTGGGCGTACGCTTGACTACGGTAAAATCTATGCAGGCATAGGTTATAGGCGCCATCTTTTAGGCAAAGACATTTGTGGGATCCAGGCATTTAGTCAGGAAATTTCACCCATGTTGCTTTTAGGTTACGAGCCTTTTAGCCATAATGGTAGTCATGATGGTAGTTGTGATGCAACCATCAGTTAAATGGGACAGCCGTATGTGGGGTGGGGTGATGCTTATTATGGGCACAGCCTTGGGGGGAGGCGTCCTAGCACAACCTCTGACCAACGCCACATCAGGATTTATTTACAGCTGCGCATATTTGGTATTGATTTGGTTGGTAATGACAGCCTGCGCTTTGGTTATTGCTGAAGTTAACAGCCGTTGCCCCTTAGGAAGCCATTTTTTATCTATGGCACAGCACACCTTGGGGCCTTTTGGTCAGTGGCTGACAGCGTGTTGTTATTTGTGTTTGTTGTATGCTTTGGTGGCAGCCTACATCGCAGCTGGTAGTGAAATTCTTTTGGGATCACTGCGATGGTTGGGCGTGGGCTTGTCACCTTTGTCAGCCATGCTTTTGTTTGTGACGCTTTTTGGTGCAGTGGTTTTTAGTGGCATGTCGCGCTTGGACTATGTTAATCGACTTTTGATGGTAGCAAAAGCGCTGATTTTTATGTGTTTGGTGTGGCAATTGGGCCAGTACATCGCTTGGTCTGAGCTTACCAAAGGTCAGCCGGGCTTGAGCGCTCAAAGCGGTTTTGTGATGATCACAGCATTTGGGTTTGCCATCATCATTCCATCGTTGCGCTGTTACTTACAAGATGATATGCCAAAATTAAGACGAGTGATCATCACAGGGTCGCTCTTACCCCTTGTGATTTATATTTTGTGGCATGGCATAATTTTTGGCGTTTTGGATAGCCAAAACTTGTATGCAGCAGCAGAGAACCCCCAGCCTTATCTAGCTTTAAGCAGGCTTTTGTCTGAACAACTGAGTTCGCCATATTTGGTGACAGGCTTGCAAGTATTTGCAGGACTATGTCTTTTGACATCTTTTGTTGGTGTTGCATTAAGTCTGGCAGATTTTATTTTTGACAGCCTATCTCACAATTATAGTGTGTTGTCTCGAAGCTGGATTTTTCTTTTGACTTTTATGCCACCTATGCTGGTTGTGTGGCTTGTGCCAAGTGCATTTTTATGGGCGCTGAGCTATGGCGGTATGTTTTGCTGGTTGCTGCACGTGACCATTCCGCTTTGGATGTATTACAGGCTAAAAACAAAAGATGGAGGGCCTTATCGTTATATCCACTTGATTGTACTGGCGCTTTTATCCTGTGCTTTGTTGGTGCTGTGAAGCGTTTATAGGACTATTTTGCTTTCTGCTGGGCTATGTTTCGGAGATTTGTGAGAAAAATTTTTTCAGAGTTCTGAAAATTTTTATCGCCAGGATACACAATGTATAAGCGATCTAACTGTAAGTCTTCTAAAGCTATGAGCATGGTGCATATTCTTGTGATGAAGATCGGTGATAATTACGATGTCGATCGTTTATCGCCCGCTTTGGTGTAGTGCGTTGTTCAAGATACCTGGTGGTCGACATGAGTCAATACTTTTTTATTTTTTCTGATAGAATCACCTTGTATGGTGAAGAGATACGCCTGATTGACAAGCCGATCACAGATAGCATCCGCGATGGTGCCATCACCGATGTATATCTCAGGGAACCCCTTAATGAAAAAAAGAACAATAAGTAGTTGAAAATATGAACT
>CAYGTQ010000021.1:0-20498 GCA_964352915.1 uncultured Legionellales bacterium | reverse complement strand
GTGTTGTTACGTCCTGTGGATGATTTAGAGTTGACAGTGCGGTCTGCCAACTGCTTAAAAGCTGAAAATATTTATTATATTGGTGATTTGGTACAAAGAAGCGAGATGGAACTGCTCAAAACGCCTAATTTAGGTAAAAAATCTTTAACGGAAATTAAAGATGTGTTGGCTTCTCGTTCTTTGTCTTTAGGGATGCGCCTTGAAAGTTGGCCTCCTGAGCATTTAAGACAAGAGAACCATACCCATTAATTTGAAAGGTGCCCTATGCGACATAAACTAACAGGTAGAAAATTAAATCGTAACAGTTCTCACAGAAAGGCTATGTTCCGTAACATGTCCGTTTCTTTGATTGAGCATGAAGCTATGCGCACCACATTGCCTAAAGCCAAAGAGTTACGCCGTCACTTTGAACCCTTGGTGACCATGGCTAAAAATGATGACATGGCTAAGCGTCAGCGTGCGTTTTCAAGGCTTCGTGATAAAAAAGCTGTGACCAAACTCTTTGATGAGTTGGGGCCACGCTATCAAAGCCGTCCAGGTGGGTATATTCGCATCATTAAATGTGGTTTTCGTCCAGGCGATACAGCTCCTATGGCTTATGTCGAGTTGGTTGATCGTCCAGGTGGTGTTGACCAAGCTGCAAGCTAGTTATCATAGGTTGTAGCCTATACAATCTATTAGAAGAACCCCATGAAGCTGAAGTTTTATGGGGTTTTTTTGTTGCAATGCATGAAATCTGCTATTTAAACATCTTAAATGTATCGTGACTGCGCTGCTGCTTTTGCTTTCGTCTGTTACCTTCGAATTTTAGTCTATAATATAAAAGTTATTCTTCAATAAAAAAAGGCCTTATGATGGCAAAAGGACAAAAAATAGGACAGGTTACTGAATCGCAGGCTCTAAAGGAAAGTCACCTAACCCAACAAAAAGAAGCTTTATATTCAGAGATTCTCCCCGTTTGGGTGACAGCTATTGAAACGCAAAGGGTATGCTTTATACAGCATCGCTATGCTCTAGAAAAGATGCGCAAACAAGTCGAAAAGGGTGAAATTATTCCACTACCTGATAGTGCTGGAGTGGTAGAAAATGCCCAAACTAAAGAAGAATTGATCGCGCACATCGACTTGGCGATAGGTAAAACCACTCAACTAATAGCTGAGTGTCAAGAATTTCTTGATAAACAAAACCAAACTGGCCAGGTATTTTCTTTTAGTGCAGGTGTTACAACTACCATGCAACAAATTGCCACACTGCAAACCAACTGCCGAAATTTCGCCAAAGAACAGTTTAATTGGTTTGAAAGGCTGGTAGGGGCTACTTACAAATTTTTTGGTGGCAGCTCACAAAATCCTCTCATTAAGCCAACCTTTGTTCGAGTGTATCTAGCAGCACATGAAACCAGTGATGCCTTATCTGCGCTCTTAACAGTCCCCGCTCTTCAAGCTATCGATATGAGCTTTTCTGAACGTTGGCATGCATTTTTTCACGTTCAAACTGAAGAAGACCTACTGAGCCCCACGAAAACATTTCTGCCCACTGCTGATGATTTACAAACTATCTTAGCCACTCATGCCGAAAAGATTCAATCTATCGTTGCGCAAGAACAAGATTCCATGGGGGCTAGAAACAAATCTCGTACGCAAACGTTAGCAAGCATTGCTAGCACCAAGGTCGACACAAGAGGCGCTCCTGGGGAAAGTAGCGCAGTATTATCAACAGAAGAATGTGATCAAGCTCTGGAGGTTAGTAAAAAATATTTACCTGATCAAAGACAGTCTCTGTGCCTAGATGGTTGAGATGCACTCTTGAATTGTAAAAGTGTCATTACCTGTATTAGCTCAAACTTAATCTGACAGTTGCTATTTATCAGACAGATTATTGTCAGATTAAGTTTGAGCTAATACACCTTAAACCGAACTCACGTTATCGGAGTGGGCCCATAGAATGACTACTTTGTGCGTCATGCTCTTGAACCAATGTGCCCGTTTTTTCATATCGATCCAATGATTCCAGCATTTCTTCACACATGCCTTTTAAGTCACTTTTTTTAAAGTTCCATTCTTTATCTATTTCACCAATCACACGCTCGAGTGTATTTCGAAACTCAGTTCGTGCAGACGCATCATCAGGTTGAGCTAAAAAACTCCTGTAATTCCCAAAGATATCTTGGATTTGTTTCGGTCGGCTACTGTTTTGTCTATGAAAACTTAAGAAAGAAGATTTTGGTGTAGGTTTGCCCGATTGTGCACGGCGAGCATAGTAAACTTCATAAAACCTGTCAAAGCCCGTTGCAGATGTGGTAGCGCTGGATTCAATGCTTCTTTCGTTAGCGTTTCCAAATGTATCGGTTAGGCCTTTTAAGGTAATGTTCTGGTGAGCTTTTTTTATAATTTTTTTGGCTTGGCTTTGTAATGAAGCTTCTGTGCTAAGCGTGCCAATGTCTCTTGCAATATTATCAAGATTTTCTTGTGTGGGATCTGTTAAACAAGCCGTAATACTATCTGAAAGACTGGGGTTTTGTAAACTCTGCGTTATGACTTTCAGCTCAAAGGCGGCTAATCTGACAAGCAGTGATGGGGAAGCATCTTGTAGATAACCTTGCTCAAGGAGTGACTGTGCAATCTTTCCAATCTCATTGGTTTTGTCGGGATCAGGATGGGCCATTTGCCATTCCAGGGCCTGATGAAGTTGTTTTCTTTGTTTTATGCTCGGTGAAGGTGCTACTAGTAGTAATTTAGTAAGTAAATCTTGATCAATAAAATTTATGGCGTTTCGAATTTTTTCAAATGGCATATCGAGTATTTCCTGATACCAACGTGTTCTTTGGTCACTAAAGTTTTGGGTAGGATTTTTTGATGGTTTTTTGTGTTTAAAGGCTCGCGTATTTTTACCTCTCAAAAATTGTATTTGTGATACAACTTCACCCATAAAATAATTTTTTTTAGCCAGACAATCTAGCATAATTTGTGTTGATGCATCGAAGGGTTTTTTTGATTTGACAGTAGTGTGCTGTTTGAAAGCGGCATCTTCAATTTGCCATAGTTGTTCAGCACTGAGCATCATTTCACTGTATGCAGGTAACCGTTCTTTGAAAAATTTCACATCAGCATCGCTGATGGCTTTTAGAATGTCTTGAAAAGTAATGTTATCTGATGGCATAAAATGTTCTTGAAGTTATTGGATCTTACTTTCAGTATAGTTAAAATTTACATGGTGGAATTTATCATAATTTGTACATCAGTATGCTGCAAAAATCGTATATGAGGTGCAAACGAGCCTTATCGATTTTATTTTGCACAATTTTAGACTGAATATTGCCATATTGGCACAAGAAAGAAAAGATTATTTTATAGATTGAGGGTTAGCTATACTGAATGTTCATAGCACATACTTAAAGATGGCAGCATGCTTGAAACCACAGAGCTGGGTGTCGAGACACTTAGTTTCGCACATAAATTACCTGCTAAGGTTGATGGAACGCCTCATGTGTCTGGTGAACTTTTAGGGCCGTATTTATGCTTATGTGATAAATGGAAAGGCTCTGATCCAGGAGCTGTGGTGGTGAGTTGGCCTGAGGATGAGCCAGATCAGATAGCTTTATACATTGCTCTTTACAATGTTATGCAAGATGTCTTAGAGCTGCCTCAACTTGTTGAAAACATTTCCAGATTTGATGATGCACGTCGTTTATTTAGCACTGCGCTTAGTCAATTAAACCATGGTGCATTGGAAGATTTTGTTGACAGAATTTCTAAAGATAGACCTGTTTTTCAATTAAAAGCACGCTATGCCGATCCAGAAAATCCCGGTGGTGATGTGACCATACCACGGCATGCTGCATTGCGTACCAGTGCTATCAAAAGTTTGCCAAAAATTTCCCAACAATCAGCTGCTTCTATTTATTGTCGGAAGCGTAGAACACCTCTCATGGAAGAAAATTTGAATGTGGTGCTTGAGTGTTTGGCCAATGAATTGACTTATGCTTACGGACAGAAGTGTCAGCAACAGAGTTTGATCTTTGATTCTTATTCAACTGGAGATTTAAAAATCAATTCAAGAAGCATTTGGCAAACAGGTCTTGAGTCATTTGATGATAGTATGGTGTTTATGGGGGGAGACTATAAGCATGGCAATTATATGGTGCATGGTAGTGCGTCGCAATCAGTAGAGCATGATGAGTTTGGCTTTGTTCATGCTGTTCATATCCCTAAAATGGGTGTAGATGTTCCTTTATACTTATTACAGGGTGATCGTGATGTGTTAGGTTCAAAAGGTCAAAATAAAGGACTTATTGAGAATGAGGTTTTTGGTTTTGATTTTGGTCACTCGTTCAGGGGTGATAATCCCATAGTGCCTAGTATGCATCAAGATTTTTCTTTTACGCAACCAGGAGGCCATGGTTTTTTTAAAAATATGGATGCTCTGTATGACAATCCTCTGAGTGAAAAAATGCAAGGATTTCATTATTTGCGCGCACTGATTACAGGCGAGCTTCCTTCTACGCAAGTCATGGATTCTTATGATGATGACTTTAGAGAGCGGCTTTTAGCTATCACATCGTCTCATCCACCGTCTCCTTTTGATCAAATATTTAAAAAATATATAGACAAATTTACAGCATTAGCCGAAGAAGCACGCAGCAGCGCTGACCTGAGTGCTGATGAAAGGGGGCGCATTCCTGAGCAATGCCTGATGATAGTTAACAATATTCAATCTATGAAAGCTAAAGTAATGGAAAATTTTCAGAACATGCAGGAAGTTTTGGGCGAGCGTAAGATGCTGACCCGAGAAGAGCTTGATTTGGTTGAAAATCTTGAGAAGCTCACTTCTAAAAGTTATTTGTGCGCGCCAAATGGCCAGGTTATTTTAAATCACATCAGGGTAGAATCTAAAGACCGAATACCATGGCGTATGGAAAAAAATAATGGCAGTTATGTGCTCAAAAGTTCTATGTCTGCATCTACAGAAAAAGCATTGAATGCTTACGGTCAATATTGGAAAGAAATGGGGTATGAGGGGACACCTTTTGAGCAAAGTTATATGGACGGCCAATTAACACTTACCTTTTCAGAACAGAAGTTGTCTTTGGTTGCAAAATTTTTTGATGAGACACGCATTATGCACCACAAGCATCCTGCACAGTTCTTAAGATTAGCTCAGAATCAAGGTGTTGAGTTATCTTCAGCTCCACAACCAGTTGGCTCTGTTAAGCCAGCAGTTATCCGATCAAGCTTGTTTGCACCAGTCATTAAGGAAATGCGGGCAACACCATTGTTTCAAGTGCAAGAAGAAGCACACCAAGCACAAGAAGAGCAACCGCAATGGCTTAAAAGTAGGCAAACTATGGTATTGTATAGAGATTTTTCACGTATTTATCATGATACGAGAAACAGTTTCACATCGCGCTTTAGGCGTGGTAATCGTCATCATTGGATACAATCCATAGAGAAACAGATCCATGCATGCTTAAATGCTCAAGGTAAAGATGATTTTAATCAATCATTGACCGAATTACTTGAAAATCTTGAAGACATACAGACACAGATTGGTCATGAGAAGCGTTTTGGCTCAGGTGATTCTAACCAAAAAACCAGCGTCTTATTTAAATTATGCCATGAGCTTGAAATGCAGTTGCCAGATCCAGATGTGTCCTATGTAGCTAATCCACTGTGGACACCGCATTAAATTTGCAGAGGTGAGCGAAATGTTCTTCAGATATTTTTTAAACAAACCGAGCAAAATTAAGTCGTGCCTTAAGGGATTGGTGTTGCGCTCTTCATAGAACAGACGATTTACCAAAATCAGCACTTATTTTTTCAGGGGCAAATTATCTTAATTTTTATGTGAGCCAATAAAAAAATGCACACCCAACTTTTTCACAAAGGTGCTTGGTCCATGATTTTAATCAATAGGCAAGTGAAATGTTGGTATTTAATTTAAATTAAAACAATATTTTGGTTAAAATGAATAGCATGTGATCTCGTCGGATGAACTAAACTGTACTAAATAAAAATTTTCATGTCTATCAATAGAAAAAATCATTTTTTATAGCAATTTTATCCATGGCATTGAGCGTGGTTGTAAAAAGTAACCACTTTAATGCTATTTTTTTAACAGATAATATTTTATATGAGCTAATTGGTAACTGTTGAGAGAATTGGTTAAGATGGTAAGTTCTGATAAAAACTTATTTTCGATGAAATTTTATATTTGATAACAATATTTAACCTGGCCTATATCAAAAGTGAAAAGGATGCGATTAGAGTATGAATGAAATAGATGTTGATGTAGCCATCATCGGCGCCGGAACAGCTGGCATGTCTGCTTACAGAGCAGCCTCTAAACACACAGATAAGATAGCCTTAATCGAAGGCTATGCTTATGGTACCACTTGCGCACGCGTCGGCTGTATGCCTTCAAAATTATTGATTGCACCAAGTGAGGCACGGCATCGATCCACTGTGTTTTCTGCACTGGGCTTAAAAGGTTGTATGCCTGATGTAGATGGTCGAGCTGTGATGAAACGTGTTCGTGAAGAACGCGATCGTTTCGTAAGATTTGTGACAGACACTGTTGAGGGATTTAAAGCAGAGCACCGCATTTGGTCTACTGCAAAATTTATAGAGCCTGATAAACTTGCTCTGTCAAATGGTCGTATAATCCATGCTAAGCGTGTGGTGATAGCAACCGGATCTAAGCCCTATGTCCCTGACATTCTAAAAGCTGCTGGTGAAAAATTGATAGTTAACGATGATGTGTTTGAGTGGCAGGACTTGCCACAATCGTTGGCTGTATTTGGTGCTGGTGTGGTTGGTTTGGAATTAGGGCAAGCTTTGCATCGATTGGGTGTGCGAGTGACTCTAATTGCTAGAAGTGATTCCATAGGACCATTGAGCTCACCTGAAGTGAAGGCTTATGCTCATAGCGTTTTATCCCATGAGCTTAATTATCACCCGAATACAGAGGTAAAAAAAGTGGTTCGTGATGGTGAGCAAGTCAATGTGACGTATCAAGGTAATGATCGTGCCATGCATACAGAAAAGTTTGATTATTTATTGGCAGCCACCGGACGAACACCTCAGGTGATGGATTTGGAGCTTTATCATACGGCACTTGAGCTTGATGAGCATGGTGTACCTTTATACGATCCACAAACCATGCAATGTGGTGATAGTCCTATTTTTATGGCGGGTGATGTGGTAAGGGATTTGCCTGTGTTGCACGAAGCAGCTGATGAGGGGCAGCTTGCTGGTGACAATGCAGGACGTTATCCTAAGGTGGTTCAACGCCCACGTAAAACACCTTTGGGTGTAGTTTTTTGTGATCCTCAAATAGCTGTGGTTGGTCAGAGTTATGGCGAATTGATTAAACAGGGCGCTGATTTTGCTATAGGCTCTGTCAGTTTTGAGGACCAAGGGCGCAGTCGTGTGATGATGGTCAATCAGGGCTTGATGCATGTTTATGCAGATAGGAACACAGGGTGTTTGTTGGGCGCTGAAATGATAGGCCCTCAACAAGAGCATCTTGCGCATTTATTAGCTTGGTGCATTCAGTTGGACATGAAAGTAGTCGATGTTTTACAACTGCCTTTTTATCACCCTGTAATTGAGGAAGGCCTGCGTACCGCTCTACGTGATGCAATGGATAAGCTCTGACTTATGTTTAAGCCATGATCTTTGATCTGAAGATTTAAGTTACTTGTAATCGGTATTTATAAAATAAAATAGACAAAGAGATGGTATTAGCTAATAAAGCTATTATCCAGGGCGTGAAAAAATATATTTCATGCGAATGCCACTCAATTATGCTTGAGAGCAAGAAAATGAAAATGGAATATACCGCCGAAGATCCTAAAATAAACTTAGTTTTATAAAAAGATATCAATATAGAAGAAATAATATATTTAAAGGAATCTAATAATATATATAAGAAAGCTAAAGTAATACACAAGAAGCTGTTGCTTTTAACTTCTATGCTGAACGATGTATCATGTGACGATGAAATAAAAAAACCTACGATTTCTCTATGAAATATAATTGATAATATGCCTAGTAAAACTGTGATTGGGATGAGAACCTCTAAAGTTCTTTTTAGAACAATTGGTATATCTTTAAATCTACTCATTCCAATGTATTCTCCAGAAATGATTAAGATACTTCTATGAAATCCATCAAGTAAGAATATGGTTGCATAATACAAAGTTTCTCCTACGACAAATAAGGTAGCATGCAGTTCGCTGATTCTAGTTGAAAACATTAAAAGCCATACCCAAGATATATGTTCAATAATGTAACTTAGCCCGTTTGCAAAGGATATCTTTAGATAATTTATAATCCACCTTAAGGAGAAAATTACTTTATGTGTCTGATATTTTTTGTGGTATTCATTTTTAATGAATTTAGCAAATAAACAGATGAATAGTGCAAATTCCGAAAATGCAGTTCCCCAAGCTGAACCTTTGATTCCAAGTTCAGGAATAATGGAATAAAATCCAAAAACCAAAATAAGATCAGCAAGAATATTCAGAACATTTGAAAAAATTGAAACCATAACTACAAAAGTTATTTTGCCTATAGATAGAAAAAATGAAGAAAGAGATAGATTTAAAGGAAATAGAAAACCAAAAACAAGTATGATGTACAAGTAATCTTTTATTAGATCACTGTAAGGTGTGTTTTTAATCACAAATGCTGCAATCGGGATGCAAGATAAGAATATAAGGGATGTTGCTAATGATATCCAAATCATTTGCCAAGTGACCATGCCTATTTTATTAAATTCATTTTTGCCTAAGTGAAGGCTCATAGTGGCTTGCGAAACACTTATTAAAGAAGTAATAAAGTATTGGATTACCATAAAAATATTAATGGCGATAGACGATGCATTCATGGCTTCGACTGAATAATGTGATAAAATTAGCCTATCCATTATCAGCATAAAATTGCTAAAAAAAGCAGTAATGATAAGTGGATATGAAACTAACCATATGCCTTTTCTTGTGATTAAAGGAGGGGCCAAAACATCCATTTGCAATCTCCTCATAATTGATGTCGATATAAGATCCTAAAATTAAGTTTTTGTTAAATAATAAAAGAGTGCGACATTTTTAAAGTGTTCTTTTACGATTCTCTTAGAACGAAAAACTTAATATTCATGCGAAAATGAAATTCACAAGCAGAATAATCAAGATCTCTTATGTTGTCGATCATTATTATGGGGTATGTTGAATATAGTTTCACGCGCTGTTTGGCTGGTTGCATTTCAGTCAATATGGTCAGGTTCGAATTAAGACTGACGAACAGTACCAGCCGTTGGCTGGCTTAAATCTTAGATATTAAAATATTTTTGACATAAGCAAGACCAGATGATTCTTAATTATACGTTATTTTATATAAATCACATCATAACTTTAGCTTCTTCTTTGTATGCTGGCTAGGTCAAAATAATAGTTTTTATTCAGTGATCTAAATTCCAGTCAGTGAATACTTGTATCAAATGGCTTGTTATATGCTAGTAAAGGAAGTGGAATGTTTATTTGAGTTATTTAATTTAAAAGAGATCGAAATTTCATTAATAATACTTTTCGGCCTTTGCATCATAATGTCCATTAATTATTTTTATTAAGATTGTATTAAAATTCTCATAAATTTTTATACTTTGTTCTTATCCTTGTGATTAAATATAAATTAAGTGAGGTTAGCCATGTCTTTAAGAGCTAGATTTTTGTATCATGATGACATAATACAAAAGATAAAGGATCTGGATGCCTCATCAATGCCTTTGAGCACAGGGATTTAAATGAACATATCAATCGTCTTTTTTTATATAAGCGGTTTATTATTTGTTAACTCGCTGGCTTTTGCTGGCTTGAATGGCACCTTAAGATCTACGACAGATGAGCCGGCTTTAAGTACCACGTATTTAAATGCAACTTCTCAACATCAAGGAGAGTCTATGATTGATTTGTATACTTGGAATACGCCTAATGGCCGCAAAATTAGTATCATGCTTGAAGAGATTGGCTTACCGTACACACTCAAGCCTATCAATATTGCCGAAGGTGAACAGAAGAAGCCCAGTTTTCTTGCTCTGAATCCTAATGGCCGTATTCCTGCTTTATTTGATCATGAGACTCAAACGCGCGTTTTTGAATCAGGTGCTATGTTAATTTATTTGGCAGAGAAGACGGGGAAATTGTTGCCTGCAAAGGGTGCTCAGCGGGCAGAAGTTTTAAGCTGGGTATTCTGGCAAATGGGTGGTTTGGGTCCGATGCTGGGCCAGTACGGTCACTTTTCACATCTAGAGCAAGATATAGCTTATGCTAAAGAGCGTTATTTCAATGAATCACTGCGTTTGTTGGGTGTGATGAATGAAGCCTTGAAAACTCGTGATTACCTTGCTGGAGACACTTATTCGATTGCTGATATCAGCAGTTACCCATGGGCTGATGCTGGTATGGCACTTATTCAGAGAGATTATCCTGAAAAATTAAAAGACATGGAGGCTCTGCGTGCATGGCTAGAGCTCATAGCCAAGCGCTCGGCAGTTCAGAGAGGTTTGACTTCTTTGGCTGTTATGACAGAAAAGGCCAAACTCAAAACCAGTTGAAGCTTTAAGGATCAGCCTTTTCTGGCAGTACCCAGTCTTGCCTTGGGAAGTGGCAAGAATAGCCATGTGAATTTTTTTCAAGGTAGTTCTGGTGCATGTCTTCAGCAAGCCAAAAAGTGGTGGCAGGTACAACTTGAGTGACGATGTTGCCAGGCCAGTGTCCACTTTGCTGTGCTTGTGTAATTACATCCTGGGCTATGCCTTTTTGTTCATCTGAAGTATAAAAAATCGCCGATCGATACTGTGTACCTTGATCATTACCCTGTCGGTTCAGTGTGGTGGGATCGTGAATTTTTAAGAAAAATGCCAACAATTGTCGATAAGACAGTATGTTGGGGTCAAAAACCACTTCTATGGCTTCAGCATGCCCTGTTTGTCCCGCCATGACGTCATAGTAATTAGGATCCTTCAAAGTACCGCCACTGTAGCCTACGCGGGTTTTAAGCACCCCTGGCTGTTTTTTCAACAAATCCTGTAGGCCCCAAAAGCAACCGCCGGCAAGGATGGCACTTTCGTTGGCCATGAGCTGTTTGACCTCAACAGGCTCCTCTTGCGTAAAAAATTTCAAGTAATCAGCATATCCTTGGTCTTCGAGCTCGGAGACAGGGATAAAGCGTAAGGCGGCTGAATTGATACAGTAACGAAGGCCATTTTCACCGGGGCCATCATCAAACACATGGCCTAAATGGCTGTCAGCATGCTTGGAGCGCACTTCAGTGCGTTTCATGCCATGGCTTGTATCTTGGTTTTCGGTCACATAATCGTCAATAGAATGAGTAAAACTTGGCCAGCCAGTTTTTGAATCGTATTTGTGGTGCGATAAAAATAGAGGTTCTCCTGACACCACATCGACGTAGAGCCCTGGTTTTTTTTGAGCATGATAGTCGTTACTAAAGGGTGCTTCTGTAGCATTTTCCTGCGTGACTTGATATTGGAGTGTACTGAGCTCTTCAACAGCTTTTTTGTCTTTCTGATAAGTCTTACTCATAGCAGAGCCCCAGTTACATACCAGTATAGTTAGGGCCACCACCACCTTCAGGCGTGGTCCATTGAATGTTTTGTGTAGGATCCTTAATGTCGCAGGTCTTACAGTGTATACAGTTTTGAGCATTGATCACCAATTTTTTTTCATTGTTAATATTTGTAATTTCATAAACACCAGCAGGACAGTAGCGGGTTTCAGGTGCAGCGTAAATGGTATCATTGATGTTGATGGCACGCTCCTTATCTTGCAACAGTAAATGACAGGGTTGATTCTCTTCATGGAATGTATTGGTCAAATGAACAGAGGATAACCGATCAAAAGTGAGTTCACCATCAGGTTTAGGGTAGTCCATGGGTTTGAAGTGTTTGGCTTCCTGCAAAGCTTGGTGATCGGTTTGATGGCTCCAAGTCCACGGCGCCCGGCCTTGCAGAAGATAATAATCCATAGCGGCTAAAGCCAGACCTGGCACAAGGCCATAACGAAAGCCAGGGCGAATATTTCTAATTTTGTATAAGTCTTTCCAAAGCCAAGAAGACTTGACCTGTGCACTGTAATGCTGAGCCTCAATCGCTTGTTCACTTTTTATGGATTGAACAATGCTATCAGCAGCCAGGATACCGGATTTGATAGCATTGTGCGATCCTTTGATTTGTGCCACATTTAGGAAGCCTGCGCTGTCACCCACCAACAGCCCGCCAGGAAAAGTCAGCTTAGGTAATGCCTGGATCCCGCCTTCAACCAAAGCGCGGGCACCATAACTGATGCGTTGGCCGCCTTGAAGTATTTGACGAATTTTAGGGTGGGTCTTAAATCGCTGCATTTCCTCAAAAGGGCTTAAGTAAGGGTTAGTATAATCCAGGCCCATGACAAAGCCTAAGGAAACTTGGTTGTTTTCGGTGAAATAAATAAAGCCACCACCATAGGTCTTATGATCCAAAGGCCAACCTATGGTGTGAATGACTTGGCCCAATTGATGCTGGGATGATGGTATTTCCCAAATTTCTTTTAAACCAAGGCCATAGGTTTGTGGAGAGCTTTCACGGTCTAAGCGAAATTTTTGAATAGCTTTTTGGCTTAAAGAGCCTCGACAACCTTCAGCCAGCACAGTTTGTTTGGCCATAATACTCACACCAGGTTGATGACGTGGAGTTGGTTGGCCTTGTTTATCAAGTCCCATATCACCGGTGCGTACACCACAGACTTGTTCATGTTCATCAAATAGCAACTCATCAGCAGCAAAACCAGCAAACAGATCAACACCCAGGCTTTGTGCTTGGGTGGCTAGCCATTGACAGAGCGCCCCTAAGCTTATGATGTAATGCCCATGGTTGTGCATTGAGCCAGGTATGGGTAGACGCCAAGCTTTTTTTTGGCTTAAGTACCAAAAGCGGTCGCTTTTGACTTCGGTTTGGATGGGAGCTTGCATGTTGAGCCAATCTGGCAGCAGTTCGTTCAAAGCTTTGGGGTTAAAAACTGCCCCTGAAACAATATGAGCGCCCACTTGTGCGCCTTTTTCTAATATACACACAGTCAGCGCAGGCTCGGCTTGCTTCAGGCGAATGGCTGTAGCTAAACCAGCAGGTCCAGCGCCTACAATGACAACATCGTAGGACATGGTGTCACTCATTCATGGCTCCTTGCTAAATTATGACCAAACAAGCATAGCACAGCCGAGATTTGGGTTAAACAGAGGCAATAATTACCCCTGTAGAAAGAAAAAAGAACTTTTGTAAAGGAGCACTTAACGAATGTGGTTTGCCTGTGTAAACTAAAGATAAGAGTCCATTGGATGGGTGGAACAACCAAGCGAGGTGGCTGTGAAAGTTTTGGTGTGCGTTAAGCGGGTGCTGGATCCTTACGTCAAAGTAAGAATAAAAAATGACAACAGCGGTGTTGATTTGACTGGATGCAAGTTGTCTATGAATCCTTTTGATGAAATAGCGGTGGAAGCTGCCATTCAATGGAAAGAAAATGGTCAAGCCACGGAAACGGTGGTTTTAAGCGTGGGGGAGGATGGGTGCCAAGAGACACTGCGCAGTGCTTTGGCAATGGGCATCGATCGTGCCGTCCAAGTCAAGACTTCTGGTGACTATCTTAGTCCTTTGACCTTAGCTAAGTTACTTAAAGTGATGGTTGAACGGGAATCGCCTGATTTGGTGGTGTTGGGTAAGCAGTCGATTGATGGTGATCATAATCAAACAGGACAAATGCTTGCGGCGCTCCTTGATTGGCCCCAAGGTACTTTTGCTTCGCAGTGTGACTTTAGCAATGCACAAATTGATGTGACGCGTGAAGTTGACGGTGGTTTAGAAACATTGAAGCTGCAATTGCCGGCTGTGATCACCACCGATTTGCGTTTGAATGAGCCGCGTTTTGCCAGTTTACCTAATATCATGAAAGCCAAGCAAAAACCTATGGATGTGGTGGATGCGCAGGAACTGGGAATTTCCTTGGAGCCTCTTGTCACAGTCAAACATCATACAGCGCCGCCTAAGCGTCAAGCAGGTAAAAAAGTGCAATCGGTGGATGAACTGGTTGATTGTCTGAAACAAACTGAACAGGTGATTTAATGATGAGAGTGCTCGTGCTTGTGGAACACCAAAATCAGATTTTAAATCCTGCGACCTTATCAGCGGCTACAGCAGCTGGTCAACTGGCAGACAATTTTGATGCTTTGGTTGTCGGTCAAAATTGCTCAGAAGTTGCAGAGAATGCATCACACATTACAGGTTGTCAGCATGTGTGGTTAGCTGATCATTCAGGTTATGCTCATCAATTGGCTGAAAATAGCGCTAAGCTCATAGCTTATGTGGCTAAGGATTATGATTGTGTGTTGGCTCCAGCCACAACTTATGGTAAAAATGTTTTGCCTCGTGTCGCAGCACTTCTTGATGTGCCCATGTTGTCTGATGTGGTTGCTATCAACGATGCAGAGAATTTTGTGTGTCCTATGTACGCCGGTAATGTGTTGGCAACGATGGAGAATAAGGCATCAAAAAAAGTGATGACTATTCGGGGCTCATCTTTTGCTCGCCAAAAGACAGAAGGGCAGGGGCAAGTTCAACCTTTAGATAAAGTGTTTGAAAACACGCAAAGCCAATTTGTCAGTTTTGCAGGAGGTCAATCAGAGCGGCCTGATTTAAACTCAGCGCGCGTGGTGGTGTCAGGCGGCCGTGGCATTAAAAGTGCTGACAATTATAAATTAATAGAAAATTTGGCTGATAAATTGGGCGCAGCTGTTGGCGCGACACGTGCTATTGTTGACGCAGGTTTTGTGCCTAATGACTACCAAGTGGGGCAAACAGGTAAAATTGTCGCGCCGGAGTTGTATATTGCTGTGGGCATTTCCGGGGCTATTCAACATTTGGCTGGGATCAAAGACAGTAAAATTATTGTGGCTATCAATCAGGATGAAGATGCGCCAATTTTTCAAGTGGCTGATTATGGGTTGGTGGGTGATCTGTTTGAGATTGTACCTAAACTCATTGAGCTTTTATAAGAAGGTCAATCATTATGTTGGTAGGTATTCCAAGAGAAATCAAGACGCAAGAATATCGTGTAGGCTTGATGCCGGAAGGGGTTCATGAGCTTGTGACGGCAGGCCATGAAGTATGGATAGAAACTGAAGCAGGTTCAGGCATAGGTATTACAGACGATGATTATAGAGCTGTAGGTGCTTGTGTTAGAGATACTGCGAGTGAAATTTTTCAGCAGTCTGATCTGATTGTCAAAGTCAAAGAGCCTTTGCCTGAGGAGTGTGCTCAATTACGTCCATCGCAACTGCTGTTTACATATTTACATTTGGCTGCTGATCAAACTTTAACAAAACGCTTGTTGGATAGTCAGTGCACTGCCGTTGCCTATGAAACAGTGACCGATCGCCATGGGAGCTTACCTTTATTACGCCCTATGAGCCAGGTTGCAGGGCGATTATCTGTGCAAGTGGGTTCGCACTGCCTTGAAAAAGCCCAAGGTGGTTTAGGCGTGTTGCTGGGAGGTGTAGCAGGTGTTGAGCCAGCTCATGTTGTGGTGATTGGTGGCGGTGTAGCAGGGACTGAGGCTATTCGTATGGCACTTGGTATGCAGGCTCGAGTTACGGTTTTGGAAAAGTCTTTAACTCGATTGCAGCAACTTCAAGATTTATTTCGAGGTCGCTTGACCACACTTTATTCTACCAAAGAAAGCGTCAAAGAAAGCATTCAGAAGGCACATATGGTGATTGGCGCCGTGTTGCGGCCAGGTGCCTCAGCACCGCAAGTCATTAAAAAATCTCATTTAAAAGATATGATTCCTGGCAGTGTTTTTGTTGATATTTCTATCGATCAGGGCGGGTGTGCTGAAACCAGCCGCCCCACCACCCATGCTGAGCCTACCTACGTTATAGATGGCGTGATACATTATTGTGTGGCGAATATCCCTGGCATTGTGCCTTTGACCTCTACGCGTGCTTTAAACAATGCGACTTTGCCTTTTATCTTATCTTTGGCTGAACATGGTTTGGATGCTTTAGCGCGCGATAAGCATTTGCGTGCTGGTTTAAGTGTGCATCAAGGGCAACTGACTTGTGAGGCTGTGGCCTTGGGTGCAAATTTGCCACACATTTCAGCGGAGCATGCTTTGGCAATGGGTTAGTATGATTTAAGGGGCGCATGAATGGTGTTTAGAAAAACTAAGCTCGACTGTTTTACTCGGGATACCCAGGGTTGTGTACCTATAGATGCCGTACAGCAATCTCAATGGTCAGATTATTTGGCGGGGCAATCAGCCTGGGGTCAGCATTGGCTTTTTTCCTTGAAGCCTGCGCGTGAGAAGCATCATGCCTACCTCATGCCTGACGAAAAAACAGGCCAGTTAGCCAAAGTTATCTACATGATACCCGAGCACCCCAATCTGTGGGATTTTGCACCACTTTATAAGCAATTACCCTTAGGTCATTATATTTGGTCAGAAAAGTATGTTGATGATGCTGTGTTAGCTTGGGCTTTGGCAGCTTATGTGTTTAATAAGCAGTTCCAAGGGCCTAAGCTGTGGCTTGAGAGCTTTGATTTTTCTATGTATCAACAGGCAAGTGCGATTTATTGGATCCGAGATTTGATCAATGCGCCACCTAATTTGATGGGCCCCGATGATCTGGCGTGCCAAGCTCAGCAGTTGAGCGAATGGGGGGCTGAAGTGACTGTATTGCAAGGCGATGAACTTTTAAAGCAACACTATCCAGCTGTGCATGCAGTGGGACGTTCCAGTGAGCGTGCGCCTTGTGTTATTGATGTTCGTTGGGGAGATGCTCGCCTGCCTAAGCTGGTTTTGGTTGGCAAAGGCGTATGCTTTGATACCGGTGGCTTGGATTTAAAGTCACCTGTTAACATGAAACTCATGAAAAAAGACATGGGGGGTGCTGCTCATGTTTTGGGACTAGCTCAGCTTATTATGCAAGCGCAATTACCTGTACAATTGCGTGTGTTGATTCCAGCAGCAGACAATGCCGTGGATGGTCGAGCATTTCGTCCAAGTGATGTGATCGCTACCAAAAGTGGTTTAAGTGTTGAAATTGGTAATACCGACGCAGAGGGACGCCTGCTTTTAGCTGATGCATTAACTGAGGCTGTCCAGGCTAAGCCTGACTTAGTGGTAGATTTTGCGACACTGACCGGTGCGGCTCGGGTAGCTTTAGGGCCTTCTATGCCTGCTTTGTTCAGTAATTTTGATTTACATTCTTTGTTAGAGTGTGCTGTAGAAAAAAGTGACCCACTTTGGCAATTGCCGCTGCATCAACCTTATGAAAAATACATTCAAAGCGACGTAGCTAAGCTTAACAACTCACCAAGCCTTGATTTGGGCGGAGCTATTCATGCAGCACTTTTCTTACAACACTTTGTGGATTCTTTACCTTGGATCCATGTGGATCTGATGGCATGGAATCTTTCAAGTGAGCCAGGGCGCCCTCAAGGGGGTGAAGCTATGGGGATTAGAGCTGTGTTTACTTGGCTTAAAGCATGGTCGCAAGCACAAGCAAGTACCTAAACCACCCAATTTATACTTCATTTTGTATGTTAACAGCCGACTTAGGCCGCGTTAAGCATCCTTTCAAATTGACTATGGCTAAGCTTTGGAGTTTTAAAGATGAGAAAGATACCTTGAGATTGATGGATATTTTTAAAAAAAAAGTTGATACGCCAGAATTGCCTGATAGCTTATCTTTACAGGCATTATCAGAAACTTGGCAGATCAGTTATGAGTCTTCTTCTGGACGTATGCGCTTATTGAATCGGCCGCAGTGTCAGTTGGTGATTATGGGGAAGATAAATCATGCTGATGTGTGTCCGCTTCTGGTTAAATGGCTTAAGCGTCGTGCTAAGTTAATGTTGGTACCTTGGCTGACTTCCTTGAGCCAAAGCATGGGTATTGCTTTTCATGATGTGCGTGTGAAAGGACAAAAAACTTGTTGGGGCAGCTGTTCATCAAAAGGCATGATCAATTTGAATTACAAGTTGTTGTTTTTGCCAAGAGAGATGACACGCTATGTACTGGTACATGAATTGTGTCATATCCGACACTTGAACCATTCTCGTGATTTTTGGCAGTTGGTAGCTCAGTTTGAGCCAGATTATGCACAGCATCGTCGTCGTCTGCGTCAAGGGCATCAATGGCTTCCGCATTGGTCAGAGCGCTGAGCTGTTGTTGCTCCAGCCCTTTAAAATCCCAGTATTTTTTATCCATCATTTGGCTTGGCTGGATGCTGCTCAGCGCATGTAGGATGTTGCTGGGTACTTTTGGGTTATCTTCAGCCAATTGATGGATAAGACGTTTGACTTGGGCACGTTTTAAATTGCTTTGGCTGCCGCACAGTTGACAGGGGATGATAGGAAATTGCATGATGCGGGCAAATTCGGCAATGTCTTTTTCCTGCGCGTAAGCCAGAGGGCGCACCACGATGTGTTTTTTATTGTCTGAGAGCAGCTTCGGCGGCATGGATTTTGTTTGACCGCCATAGAGAATCGACATTAAGTAAGTGGTGATCAAATCATCACGATGATGCCCCAGCGCAATTTTGTTAAAGCCATGCTTTTCTGCATAACGGTAAATAATGCCGCGGCGCAGGCGAGAGCACAGTGAGCAATAGGTTTTTCCTTCAGGTATTTTTTCTTTCACAATAGAGTAGGTGTCTTCTGACAAAATTGCGTGAGGGATTTCATGCTTATCCAGCCAGACACGAAGTGGCGTATCATCCCAACCAGGCTGCATCTGATCTAGGGTGAAGGAGAACAGTTCAAATTGATAATTAGAGCGAATCCGCATTTTATTCAGCAGATACAAAAGTGTGAAGGAGTCCTTGCCGCCAGATAAGCCCAGCATGACTTTATCGCCACGTGCTATTAATTTAAAATCAGCCACAGCTTTGCTGGTGTAGTGCAAAAGTTTCTTTTCAAGACGAGTTTGGAGATCAGACATAGATGTTTTATCGGTATAAGCTATGATGAATTCATCATAAAGAGGATACGTTGAAGATGCAAGAATAGCCAGTGGTAGTTTGTTTCACGATGCATTATCAACATTTCCAGCCATGCATGGCATAAATTATTGATTGTATCTGAAAAATAATTCTAATATTTCAATCAGATGCAGCCTGCGGGCTTCGGTTAATTTAGATAAACGGGATAAATTTTGTGTTTTAAAAGATCAATAAGCTCTAAAGTAAAACATATTATATGTCGATATAAACTTTATCAATGGCTTAGATGAGAGATATACCATGGCATTGCAAGACCCACAAATACAGATAATACAAAAGCATATTTTATCAGATGATGGTGGATTTGATGCTTACCTACAAGAAGAAGGTATTAGCCATATCGATGTGATGTCTGAACTTGATATTGAATACGTCAGTCTTTTGTTGACTCGACGACCCCAGTTGGTTTTTGAAGCTAATGCTGATGGGCAACGTGCTATTGATCTCTTAGGTGATCGCGAAAAACTCATACGGGCACATGATCCACACTTTGAGCTTTTGCAATTGGTTGAAAGTGGGTGGACGCCTTTGATGTTTGCCATGCATCGTGGTCAAGTAGAGTTGGCAAAACAGCTGACTTCAAAGTCAGATTTAACAGCAACCACAATTCAGGGTAATTTATTTTATTGTATGATGGTGATATCACCAGATGAGCATCGAGAAGCTTTAATAGAAAATTTCTTTAAAGACGATGCTGTGACACATGACTTTGTACGGCAAATCATAGCTCAAGATACATTACATCGAACGCCTATTCATATGATGGCAGGTTTGCATCCAATAACTGACACCATGCTGAGAAATATGGTATCACAAGGTATTGATCTCAATGCAATAGATACTCTAGGACGAACAGCACTTGATATTGCTATGCAAGGTGGGAATACAGATAATATTGCGTTATTGAAACAACATGGTGCTGTTTCGGGCTCTGATAAAGTTAGTTCTAATCGTTCCTTTCACAAGAGCGTAATGTCGATGAAATCTTCTGTTACAGATGCTCATTTGGCTGGTACTCATGGTAAAAGACAAATTAATCAACTAGATTCTTCTGGCAGGACACCACTTGACTGTGCTATTCAAGCAGGGCATTTAAAGAATTATAAGACATTAAAAAGCTATGGAGCGCAAAGAGGCACTATCTCAATAGAAAACTTACTTACTATGTCTACCAACAAAGAGCAGACAAGTCTTATTATTAAGGCAGAAGGATTATCTCAGCTGATGCAAGAGAAGGGTCATACGGTTGGAAAATGGTATGATACGCAAAGAAGTAGTAAAGGCTTGTTCACCAACTTATTTCATTGGAAAAGCAGTGAGCGAGGTACACAAATCAGTGTATTTGTAAAAGTTCCGATTTAATCTGACACTCGAATCAAATTGAGTTAAAATTGA
>CAYGTQ010000020.1:0-20637 GCA_964352915.1 uncultured Legionellales bacterium | reverse complement strand
TTAACTACTTAAATGAAAAATCCTAACAATTTATATGAGGGGATTGATGAGGGTTATGACTATGCTCTGAATCATGAAACAAACTTGTATGTCTTTGTAGCCATCGCTTCATTTTGCCAAACAAGCTCAATCTTTTTTCAGGTTGATATTCGTCAACTAAAATAAAATTTTAAATTTATACAATTTATTATCAGCAAACAAACCATCGATTCTGTAAGTAGCATGAATAGGATTTTATGTATAGATAATGCGCTTTACTCAGCTTAAGTTGCAACATCAAGCAGCACAGACATTAGTTAGATTTAAACATTACCCAAAATAGCAGCGCTCACTGTTTTCATATGCGAGCTGAATTACCTGATTAGAAGCTCATCTCAAATCTCACCGTTTGAAAACAGCAAAGAAGCTTTTATGAAATCAAAGCTTATGAAAAACACTGCGCATAAAAAAGGCCAGGTAAAACCTGGCCTTCAACCGCTGGAGAATATCCAGTCTTAGAAGTAGTAACCGAAATGAAGTGTGACCATGGTATGGCTTTTACCACGTGAAGTCATGGTTGTATTCATTGCAGTTGATTGAGTACCTACTTTATAGTTTTTGTCATAGCGAACTTCAATTGCTTGTAAAGTGGACGGCCACAACGCAGTGGTAATGGCACCCGAGATACGGCGCTCAGGTAGACCTAAAGACAAACCATGTTTGGTATGACCATAACCTACAGCAGCCAGCACTGGTTTGTCAGATACTTGGAACTGATAAGCCAATTCAACGTTGGTCGCCCAAGGTTTTGCTGCTTTGAATGCTGTATCATCTACTGCTTTATAGGACAAATCAGCTATATCGAAACTTCTTAAAGCCGCGACGCCTTCAGCCGTCAAACTGAAGTTGTTGTAACTGATGGAACCATGCAGGTTAGCACCCGTGACACGCTTGGTGAAGGTTTCTCTTTTCTTAAAGCCAGCAAATGCATTGGTGCTGGTATGTGTTTCTGTATAGCTCTCACTATCAGAAGACAAGAAATTCTTTGCTTCAGCAAGATTAGACACCAAGCCACCAGCCAGTTTACCGCTGACACCATCGTGGTTGAAATGATAACCTAAGTGGGCGCCAAATGTACTACCACCACGACCTTTAGGTCTGAGCTCGCCGTTAAAAGCGTAAACCGCTGCATGCAGGCTGTAATCACCTGGTGTTTTCACACCCAAAACCAAAGCGCGTTTGTGCATTTCACCCAGTTTTTTGGTTAAAGGTGCACTGAGCATGGAGCTTGAATACTGACCAAATGGCAGATACAGCTGACCAACAGACGCATAGAACGGTTGCTCATTTAAATTACCGAAGGTGAAAAAAGCTTGGTCGACGTATAGCCGAGAATTGCCTACCAATGGAGTCCCATCTTTCGGTGGATCATCATCATAAGCAATGTTCATGAAGCCTATACCAAAGTTAGAGGCATGAATGGTAAAATCAAGTTCAACACCAGCTAAGTCAATGCTGCCTTTCTTATTACCTTCATAGTTGTTTTTGTGAACGCCTTGCGCCTCAATTCGACCACTGACATCAATCATACCATAACGCGGAAAGCTCTCACCACGTGAGCGAAAAGCATTTTCGAGTTTTTGTTTTTGTTCTAACAAGCGAATATCTTGATTAACGTTTGGAATCAAGGTGGTTGTATCAAAAGCTTCAAAGCTTGAACGTTCACCGATATAGCTTGACGCCACAACAGGGATACCACGTAAAGCATCAAGCGCCTTGTTAGATGTTTTACTTGGATACGATCCTGCCTGCAAAGCACCTGTCAAAACGCAAGTTGCGATGCTAAAGCCCGCAGCAAAACGTTGGGTTAGTTTCATACTCACTTGTTATCTCCTTACCTTAAAAAAACTTCAAACAACGAAATTGACGGGCATTGTATACAATTTTTCAGCATATGCCCAGCATAATCAAAAAAAAACTGCATTAATTTTAAGTTTGGCCAGGCAAAAAGGACAACCATTCACTGATTTGTTTTTTTTAAATACATTTAGAAAAAACAATAATCTTTTTTAGAATGTCATCAATCTCAAGCCAAACACGGTTGGATACAAGACTTGTCTTTAATATCTTTATAAAAATCACATGAAGCTGTATTTGTTCAAAACTTGTTTGAGAGCTTCATCACCATCTAAGCTCCGTTCATGGAGAAATTCACTCAATATGTTTTTGTCACACGCCCCTTTCTTAAGCTCTCGCAGGCCTATAATACCATTGCTCACACGATATTTTATGGCTATTCAGGCAGACAGTGTGTCTAAATTTACAGTGATGCTTAATAAAGTGTTTTTACCCATGGTAAAGTTACATATCAATGTGCGAAACAGCTTCTTAAGATATGCTGACAATCAGAGGATTGTAAAGACGCCAGGAAGATAGCCCATTAAAGTGTGTTCAATAGGCTCATTTTAGAGAATTGGTCACTGCAGACTTAAACAGCATTCATCTTGGCGGCGTGTTAATAAGAAATTGCAGAGCCTTCCAAGCAGTTAACGGTATAAAGCCATCTTACAATTCCGATTATTTTTCTTACGGACCACAAGTTGATGGCAAGCATCAGAGCGCTTAAGTTTACCTCTAAAATAGTTGCTCATAATGATATTGACTGATGCAGCACAATTAAGTTCAAATAATTTAGATTTCCTTATCTTACCAAACGTATACGAACACGACGGTTGGTCGCTCGCCCTTTTTCTGTATCATTCACCACAGCAGGATAACGGCTGCCATGCCAATTAAGCTTAAATTTTTCCTTAGCAACACCATGCTCTAATAAAAACTCATGTGCTCGCTTAGCACGCTTTTCAGACAGAAAAATATTATTAGCACGCCCACCCACATTATCTGAGTAACCATCTATTTTTATCTTAATGATACCAGGATCGGAGGCTGCATAATGAGCTATCAATTTTAATTTGGATAAAGCACGCTCTGACAGCGAGATCCCATCGCTCTCAAAATAAATCGTATTGTCTTTAACTTTATGAAACTTAACACGCGCCAAATCTTTGGAACAATTGACATAATCATCATAGGCTTGTGTAAAATTAACAGGCAACAAATCAACATAAACTGGTTGCTTCGCTACATTTTTATATTTTAACCGTACTTTAAAACCTTGCTGTAACTGGCTCATGATTTGCAAAGCACCACTCGTATCCAAGTGCAACACTGTTCTCTCTTTAAGTTGCCATACGCCTTTAGAGAGCAATCGTGGTTTCTTTTTATCAGACCAATCGGTGGTCATAGCATATATCTGAGCTGGCACACCATCTGGAATGGGCTGCCAGCTCGTCACGTAAACTTGTGGTGTTTCCGCATGCACATGACGAATTTCAAATTCGCCAAAATTTCGAACAGGGAAATACAACCGGCATTGCATGCGATTACCTTCATGAAACCAATGTACTTTATCCAATGGAGGGGCAAAACTTTGGCCAGCTGCAATGATATTAGAAAAACCAATTAAAAATATACTTGCCCATTTAAGTTGTCGGTAGGTCATCATCCTGATCACTTATCCTTATCGTCCTCTTATGTGTATAATTCGGCTTAATACCCATAAACCTTTAATACAATGCAAACTTTAACCATTCCTATGGCAGACGACTGCCATTTACATGTACGAGATGGATATTTATTATCCATCGTTATGCCGCATGTGCTCTCGCAATTTGCTCGTGCAATCATCATGCCGAATTTAACGCCTCCTGTCACCACAGTTCAGCAAGCCATGAGCTATCGTCAACGCATTTTAGCGGCATTACCTGTAAACACCGATTTTAAGCCTTTAATGGCTTTATATTTAACCGAGCAAACAACCCTTGGGCTCATTCAGGCAGCAGCAGAAGAACCGCATATCATTGGTTTTAAGCTGTACCCACAAGGTGTGACCACCCATTCTGAACAAGGCGTGCATGACATCACTAAAATTTACCCCTTGTTAGCTGCTATGATGCAGCACGATGTTCCGCTCCTGATCCATGGTGAAAGCCACGCACCAGAGGTGGATATATTTGACCGTGAGCAGGTTTTTATTGATGAAGTGCTCTCGGTGCTTGTGCAACACTTTCCAAGCTTGCGTATGGTTCTAGAGCATGTCAGCACAGCTTATGGTGTCGAGTTCATCAAACAAGCTCCCAAGCATGTAGCGGGCACCATCACTCCCCACCATTTATGCCTTAATAGAAATCACGTTGTCTCTTCTAAAATCAAGCCTCATCACTTTTGTTTACCCATACCTAAAAGAAAAGAAGATCAGAATGTGCTGATTCAAGCCGCTACCAGCGGCAATCCAAAGTTTTTCTTAGGCACCGACAGTGCCCCCCACTTAAAATCACAAAAAGAATCAGCTGAAGGTTGCGCTGGCATCTATGTATCGCACGCTGCTTTAGCTTTGTATGCTGATGTTTTTCATAAGCAAGGTTGCTTGGAGCACTTAGCTGATTTTGCGAGCTTATTTGGCGCTCAATTTTATGGTTTGACACCCAACACACAAACCGTCACCCTGGCTCAACAAGAGCATATTGTCCCCGAACACTACGGCACATCTGCACAACCCTTAATTCCTTTGTATGCAGGCCAAATCATACCTTGGTCTATCCTGGAGACATTATGAACAAAGCCATTGCCGATCGATTCCGAAAACTTCTGCCTGTGGTCGTTGACGTCGAAACAGCTGGATTCAATCCTAAAACCGATGCGTTGCTTGAAGTGGCTGCTAGTGTCATTAACATGAATGAGCAAGGCCAGCTGTATCCAGACACACCGATCAGTCTGCACATACTGCCTTTTGCTCACGCCAACCTTGACCCTGAAGCTTTAGCATTCAACGGGATCGATCCTTACCATCCGTTTCGCTTTGCTGTGGAGGAAAAAGAAGCTTTAACTGAATTATTTGACCACTTACAACAAGTGATCAAGCAACACCACTGCCAGCGTGCTGTTTTAATTGGTCACAATGCCTGGTTTGATTTGGCTTTTATCAAAGCAGCTGCTGATCGCTGTCAACTGAAGCTGCCTTTTCATTCCTTCACAAGTTTTGATACAGCAACGCTGGCCGCACTGGCCTTTGGTCAAACTGTGTTAGCCAAAGCTGTGAAAGCAGCAGGCATTGAATTCGATCCCAAATCAGCGCATTCGGCTGTTTACGATACAGAAAAAACAGCTGAGCTTTTTTGTCACATCATGAATCGATGGCATCATCTTAACAAACATCACACTCAGACATAAAACCCTGTAAGGAACAGAGGCTTTCGCCAACAAAAGTTAACCACATCACCTTTTGCACACAATGTGATAGAGCTTACAGTTCATTTGAGCTGATATGCCTGTATAAAATTAAATTTACAGACCATATTACAATACCCATAGTTTCCTGATACTGAAAATGTAATCTAGGGCTTCACCAGAAATGCATAAGCTCGAACACGAGCTTGAGAACCTTACTTCTTGGGTAAATAAAATTAAAAACCATAAAAAAAAGGCCGGTGTTTCCACCGGCCTTTCATGTGAATCAAACAAAATTATGCGATTCTTGCAGACACCGTGAACAAACCTGTCAAATTTGACTTAGGTTTAGCGGTGTTCGCAGCTTTATAAGGTTTGTCATACACAGCAACGAGACCCACTGTGGTATTTTTCCAAGGCTCAAGCTCCCAAGCGGCTGTGAAGCGGCTTTTTGGCAGAGCACTGGCAATACTAACAGCATCGGTAGAAGCAACGGTTGTGCCATCACTTAACAGACTACCTTTCAAGTGAGCTTGGCGGCTGTGCTGATAAGAAGCTGAAACACGCGTGTTGTACTGCATCACAGGGAAGCTGTAACCCACTTCAACATGCAAAGCACTTGGCTTCTCACCTGGTGCCATTTGTGAATTATCAGCAAATTTCTTCATGGCACTGGCGTAAGATACATAACCATCAAAATCCATGAAGTGTCCACTGGCAGTCAAAGCCATACCAGCCACTTTACGTTCGTAGTTTTTAGCAGCTGCAGCTACAGTGCTGTTGAACTTCAAACCGTTAACCGCACCTGCCATGTTCATCATGTAGTCTGCTGTAAACCTAAAGCCCTGGTTGTTGTCATGCCAAGCATAACCCACGCTCACACCACCATTATTGATCGTGCTGTTTTTTGACGTGGTAACATTTTTAGGATCTGACCTGAATGCATAAATTGAACCATCAAACCCACTCATGTCTTTAAAGCCTAATTCAGCATTCACAGCTTGAGTTTGCGTCAAGTGTGTCACCAGACTAGCTGGCAAGGCATGTCGTTCATAACGTCCAAAAGGCACATAGCCAATGCCGCCCCTAAGGTAAGCTGGACTTTGCTTAAAGTCTGCAACCACCAAAGTAGCTTCATCAACACGATCGTACTTACGATAGCTCGCTTCATCGTATAATCTGTAGAAACCTTGAGAACCTGCGCTGGTCAGATTACCTTTGTTATGAAAAGACAACGTTGTATGTGCGTGTGTCCATTCATTCACATGGGCATCCATGGTGACATCCATTCGGGTCAATCCGAAATCTGTCGATTTATCTTTCGTGGTGCTAAAGCGCGTAGGAAACGGCTTGTTTTTACTCCACATTGCGTAACCTTGAACAAAGGCTGACAAGTGTATGCGCTTGAACCAGTCCTGTTGTGCAAAATAAGCGCCGTAATTACGGTCCAAAAATACTTGCGGTGTTGCATCAGATCCTTGCGATGTACGGGCATTGTGGAACCCGGCCATTGCAGAGGTGCTGGCAATTACTGCCGCACAAACAATTAAGTTTTTCAGTCTCATCCTCTCTTATCTCCCTATTCAATTTGAGGAAACTGCCTTTGCCATCCTAAGCCAAAACTTAAAACAGCTCGTTTCCCGAACCAATTGTCTACGAATTTCTCCGTTTACGTTTAAGTCAGGGAACCGCGCATTGTTTCCGACTAACCGGATGCCAGCCCCTTTACTCATTATCAATCATCTGTTCATGCATTATAAAATAACAACACATGTCAGAAAATCGACGATCTCGATGTAAGCTCACACTCACCACTTAAATATATACCATAATCACCCAAAAAATCAAAACTTTATGCAAAAAATTTGCAAAAAGTCTACATAACAGATAGTCAGAGAACACACTTAATGTTTTGCTTTAAATAATTTAGAGAAAATGATGAGCTTAAAAAAATGTGCTCGTGACTTTTTGAAGAGTAACGAGCACCCAGTCTGACTTAAAAAATTACAGCTTGTCGCTGTTGTCTGCCAAATACTTAGCAACACCATCGGGTGTAGCTGTCATAGCTTGTGCGCCTCGCTGCCAGCCTGCGGGACAAACTTCACCATGTTCTTCATGGAAAGCCACCGCATCAAATAATCTCAGCAATTCATCCATGTTACGGCCAATAGGCAAATCATTGACGATTTGCGAACGCACCATACCATTTTTATCGATCACGAAAGCAGCCCGCAAAGCCACACCTGCTTCAGGGTGCACCACACCATAAGATTGGCATATGGTGTGATGAATATCAGCAGCCAACGTGTATTGCACTTCTTCAATACCACCTTTTGATTTAGGTGTTTTGCGCCAAGCGTTGTGCGTAAAATGCGAATCAATGGATACACCTACCACTTCAACGTTGCGCTCTTTAAATGCTGGCATACGATTATCCAGTGCCAAAAGCTCTGATGGACACACAAAAGTAAAATCCAGAGGGTAAAAGAATACCAAGCCATATTTGCCTTTAATGGCATCGGATAAACGGTATTTATCAACGATGCTACCATCACTTAACACGGCTGGTACAACAAAATCAGGCGCCTTACGTCCAACTAATACAGTCATTACATTGTCTCCTAGTTATCAAATCCATAAATTTTTATTTAGAGTAAGCTTTGCAACTCACCCGATTGATATTGCTGCCACATAATATCTGACCCACCGACCAGCTCACCCTTGATGTACAACTGTGGAAAGGTCGGCCAATCCTGGTAGCTTGGCAAGTGCTGCCGAATATCCGGCTCTGCCAACACATCCACATGGGCAAAGGTTGCACCGCAAGCCTTTAAAATTTCAACTGCCCGTGCAGAAAACCCACATTGGGGTGCTTCGGGCTCGCCTTTCATGTATAAAATAACCTCATTTGATTTCACTTGCTTGTCTATCAAGGCTAGTATGTCTTCGGACATCACACATTCTCCCAAAGCTTATAAACTGTTGATACATTATACCTTGTTCAACGGCATGAGCAACAAACTTGCCTTCAACCCCGCTGCCATTTACACTAAAAAAACTTGTTGAAGGACAACCCTACCACCGCATTAAGGAGAATACTAATGACTCATGAGCTACCTGAACTACCCTACGAATTAAATGCATTGGAGCCTTACTTATCGCGTGAGACCCTGGAATTCCATTACGGCAAGCACCACAAAACCTATGTCGACAACCTCAATAAACTGGTAGCAGGATCGCCATGGGCTGATGCCACGCTGGAGGACATCATCGCTAAAGCTGATGGCGGTGTTTTTAACAACGCAGCCCAAATCTGGAACCACACCTTTTATTGGCACTGCTTAACACCTGAAAGCGCTGAGCCACAAGGCGATCTGCTTAAGGCTTTGAGCAAAACATTTGGTTCCTTGGATTCTTTCAAAGAAAAATTTAGTCAGAGTGCTGCCACCAATTTTGGTGCTGGCTGGACATGGCTTGTCAAAAATAACAATCACCTTGAGATTGTCAACTCATCCAATGCTGACACCCCTTTGCGTCAAGGCATACAACCTCTTTTAACCATCGACGTTTGGGAACATGCTTATTACATTGACTACCGTAATGCTCGCCCCAAATACATTGAAAATTTCTGGCATATGGTTAATTGGGACTTCGTAGCACAAAACTTACAGGGTTAAATATGTCTGAGAAAACATACATCACCACTTACAAACCTCTGCCCATCGCTTTTTCCCACGGAGAAGGGCTTTGGCTTTGGGAAGAAGGCGTTTCTGCAATGCCTTTTTTAGATGCTTATGCTGGCATTGCGGTTTGTAGTTTGGGACATGCGCACCCTCGCATAGTGGCAGCCATTCAAGATCAAGCATCTAAACTGATGCATACTGCTAATGGAGTGCAAATTCCATGGCAAACTCAATTGGCTGAAAAGCTATTAGGCATGAGCGGTATGAGTCAGATTTTCATGACCAACTCAGGCCTTGAAGCCAATGAAACCGCTCTTAAAATAGCCAGACTGTTCGGCCACAAACAAGATTTTCAGCGGCCCAAAATTATTGTAACCGATGGCGCGTTTCATGGACGAAGCTTAGCACTGATCAGCGCTTCAGGCAGACGTCTGTACCAAGCTGGATTCGAACCTCTGGTCGATGGTTTTGTTCGCGTCCCTTACAATGATTTAAATGCCATCCAGCAGGTAGCGGAAAACCAAGATGAAATCACAGCTGTGATGGTTGAGCCGATACAAGGTGAAAACGGTATTATCATCCCAAGCGAAGATTACCTTACTGGCATTCGAGCAATTTGCGATGAACACGGATGGCTTATGATTCTTGATGAAATTCAAACAGGCATCGCCCGTACTGGCGCATTGTACGCGTTTCAACACCATGGGATCGTACCTGATATCTGTACATCAGCTAAAGGGTTAGGTAATGGCTTCCCCGTAGGCGCCTGCTTGATGCACCACAAAGCCGTTGATTTATTACAACCTGGGCAGCATGGCTCTACCTTTGGCGGCAACCCTCTGGCTTGCCGTACTGCTTTTGAAGTATTAAGTGTGATTGAAGACGATAATCTCATCAAGCATGTTCAACACATCAGCCAATATTTCATGAACACTCTGCGTGAGAAACTTACACAGCCATGCGTGAAAGCTATCCGCGGGCAAGGTCTTATGATAGGCGTTGAGCTGCACGAAAGCCCCATGCCTGCTATGCGTGGCATTATGCTCAATCAAAAAATTATTTTAAACATTACTGCAGATAAAGTGATTCGGCTAGTTCCTGCTTTAATCATCACAGAAAAAGAAGTTGATATCCTCGTTGAGCGCCTATCGGCATGCTTAGATGATTGGATGGCAGCCGGTTCCTAATCAGCTTGTAGCCAATCTAGTTTTGAAGCTATTTTTTCCTCCATTTTAAGCAAGAGCTTTTATGGAGATGATAAATGGAATCTTAACTTTTAAGAACGATAGCTCACCCATGGTGGCTTGAGCTCAGCGCAGAAAATTAATTATGACAACAGATCGGTGCTCTCAATAGCTTGAGCATGCTTGATTGCCCAAAGAGGGCAACTATGATCTTGTACAGACCACACAGCAGCTAGAACCATCCGCACAAAATCCCAGCCTACAAGTTTTTGAGCATTCAAACCACTTTGAGCGCTAACAAGCTCGACAATGTGTGTGTACTGCTGAATAAATAATTGTGACGATAGTAAGCGACCTCTCTCAGATAAAAAATCAATACATCTGATCTCAAAGGCTCTCTCGCCATAGACAGGTTTTGGATCGATGGCCAGCCATTTGTCACCATGACTGAGTACATTGTCATGATGCAGGTCACCGTGCAATAAAATCACAGGCTCTTGAGAAGTCAATAATTCTTTAGTTAAACTCGAGGCTTTATACAGAAGTCTTAAAGGTATTCGATTGGTCTCTACTTGCTCGATGGCTCTAAGCCAATCTTTTATATGAGGGTAACCATCACTTGGATTCTGTAGTGTACGATGCAGTTTATCCAAAAGATTTAAATAATGTGTGATTTTGCTCTGCTCAGCACAGCCAGAAATAGCTAAAGATTCCCCAGGGATGGCTTGTTGTAACAGCAAGGCCTGATACTTTTCATTACAATCCAATAGATGAACTGCGCCTTCACCATGAAACCAATCCAAAGCATGTCTTTCCTGCAAAAGCGATCCAGCATCAAGGCCTATCTTGAGTACAACAGCGCCATACTGCTGTGAATGGGCTTTGGCAACGTAATGAAAAGTCATGTTGTTAACTGGCGTCAGTTGGCTCAATGTCCAATGTGCACTTAAATGTTCAATAATTTTTGGCAGCAAATCCAACCACTTTCGGCCATATTCACCAAAAACAGCTGTGATGTTTTGAGTCAAAAATTGCATAGCATTAGTATCTACAAGATTAAAGGGGGTTGATAATGCTTGGGGCTCTGACACAACATCAACTCCTTAACTCCTTGTATGATCGGAGCTTATAGTCAACTTGGCATGCTTTCAAGCCATGCTCATCAATCACTGCAAGTCATTGATGTTTCTTTGCACCAAAGGATAGCTTCCTTGACCTATTTCCATCTAAACACAGTACATTATTAAAGAGAACGCTGCATTTCACGCTAGAGGCACTTTCAACTACTTATACTGATTAACTGGTTTGGGCTTGAATAAGCCGTTTGATTTCTTGTCATCATTTATTACAAGAGAACCACCACGTTAATTAATTGTAGAGTTACATCAGAAGAAAGAATATCTTTTGTTTCTTTTTAATAACAAAGTGAAGTGACTTTGCATTCGGCGAAATGCTACAACAACAAGGCCTGATATAGATATTATATTCATAGGATGAAAAGCCATAGACAGAAAACAATCTGTCTATGGCACCATAAATTTATGGATAATTTCTTGGATAAGTATTCATCATCAATCTCCTTATTATCTGAAAATTTGTATTTGTCAGAGCAACGCAACACTAACAAATATCATTAATAGAGTCAAGTGTTGAAGACTTTTATTTCGTGCCATATAGGTTTACTCAAGTAACGATCGCCACAGAATTTTTGCGTTGGTTAAAGAAACCATTAAAGTTATCAGCCTTGAGCCATAAAATGCTGGCTGTTGTCAGCAATGAAATAATAATTAACCATATGGCAGGGGCTGCAGTAGCGGCGAATGTGACTGTAAGCCAAGAGCCTATTAAAGGCATGGTGCCACCAAGCAGGGCTTGCCCCACGGTAACGCTCATAGCCACACCAGTATAACGACAAGCGGTTGGGAAGAAAGTTGAGATAAATGGCATAGCACAACCATTGATGATACAACTCGTACCCACCAACAAAAACATAAAACCATAAATATGAAGCAGTGATAAATCACCACCACTGACTAGCCAGTAACCAGGTAAAGCTACCAACGCATTGCCTATAGTACCTACCAGCATTTGACGTTTGAAACCTATAACATCCGCCATCCTGCCAAATACCACAACCATACAAGCAGCAAACATGGTTGCAGACATGTTAAGCATCAGGCTTTGTGATGTCGTGTAGCCTAAACTCTTAAACAGCTGATTCCCGAGAATGGTGGTGGAATACAGGGGCATGATGGTCAGTCCAGCAATCAGCATCCCCACGATAAAACCTCCTTTGTGATTAGCTAAAATCATACGGTAAGGATTGGCATCTGTTTTTTTCTGCTGACTTAGCGAAGCATATTCGTGGGTTTCTTTAAGATTGCGTCGCAAAAGATAAATAGCTATGGCCGTGAGACCACCTAAAACAAACGGTACTCGCCAAGCCCAATCTGGCATAATTTTCATGGAGAAGACAGCACCTATCAGTGTCGCTAATACTGCTCCCATAGCACCTGAAGCAAGCAAAAGACCAGTTTTACGACCACGGGTAGAGACATGATGGCTTTCACTGATGTACAAATTAACTCCTGCAAACTCACCACCCCAGAAAAATCCTTGTAACAGCCGACAAGATACCAAAATTATTGGAGCTGCTACACCTATGCTTTCATAGCTGGGTATAAAGCCTATGACCAGCGTAGGGATACCTACCAACACCATCGTCATAAGCAAAGGTTGGCGCCGTCCCATACGATCACCAATAAAACCAAAGTAAAGAGCTCCAAGAGGTCTGGCCATAAAGCCTGCAGCAAAAGCACCAAAACTTGCAAGTAAAGCTGCATGCTCAGAGACACTTGGAAAGAAAAGAGGTGCAAGCATCACAGCAAAAAAGCCGTAGAGTGTGTTATCAAAACACTCTACCACATGCCCGCCAACCAAAGAGAAGTTTAAGCGCTGTTTGTCCATATCCATCTCCATATGTATTTATGACAAATGGATTGTCTATTGTTTGAAATGCAGATGCAAATTTTTAGCGGAATGCACTCCTAATCAAATATTTTCATTATTAAAACCTTTGATTACAGCAAGAAAAGCAGAACTGTTGGGTTCATTTGCTGTTTTTATCCCATACAATTTGAAATTAAACATTCATATATGCTTATTTTTAAACTGAAATGTAACACCTAAGATCGACCAATTGGCACTTAGCATCCGATTAACAGCATGAAGCCATAAAACTTTGATCAGTACAATAACTGAATTATGCTCTAAGATTTCTCACTCGATGAAATAATTTGACGCCTAACTTCATAAGCACAGGTAGCCATAGCAGCCGATACATTTAAGCTCACTATCCGGTCTGTGGTGGGGATCTTGATTAAATGGTCGCAACAAGCTTCCGTTAAACGCCTAAGCCCTTTGCCTTCACTACCAAACACCCAAGCTAACTTCTGTGAGAAAGACACCTGGTGCAACGATTCAGAGCCAGACTCAGCAGCACCATAAATCCAAACACCTTGATCGCGAAGACCATGCATACACCGTGCTAAATTGGTTACTCGCAGGATGGGTACATACTCAGCACCACCACAAGCTACTTTATAAGAAGCAGGCGTTAAACTCGCACTTTTATCTTTAGGCACAATAATACCATCCACACCAAAAGCAGCGCTGCTTCTAAGCACAGCACCTAAGTTATGTGGATCGGTAACACCATCGAGCACGACAAAGAAAGCATGCGTCATATCAGGCAAACATTCATCGAGCCAAGCTTCATTTTTATAACCTGGTAGTGTCGCCTGAACCACCATGCCTTGATGGTGAGAAGATTGAGCCATACGAGTCAATTGCTCTTTGTCACACAACTGAACAGACAAGCCCAAGGATTGCACCAATTGTTGCAATGGTTGAGCACCATCCACACGATTGCTTTTATCCAACCATAAAGCTTTCACCGCTTGTGGTCGCTGTTTCAGCAAATGCCACACACAGTGGTAACCATACAGGTAAACGCTACTAGCCATTGATTAACTCAAAATCTATTTTACGCTCAGCCAGATTCACAGCACTCACTACAATTTTCACAGGCATACCCAAAGTAAAAACTTGACCACGCTTACGTCCACGCAGACAAATCTTTTTACCATCATACACATAATAGTCTTGAGGTAGCTGACTGATGTGCACCAAACCTTCTATCTGTATATCATCCAGCGCTATAAACAAACCAAAATCTAACACTTGACTGATCACACCTGAGAAAGTCTGACCAATATGTCGGCTCATATAATCCGTTTTATGCCAACCCATGACATCGCGTGTGGCTGACTCAGCACGACGCTCTGTCATTGAGCAATGCTGGCCTAACTTTGCCATCGCTTCCTCAGAATACATCCAAGTATTTGTATTTTTATGAGTCATGGCATGACAGAGAGCTCGATGAACCAAGAGATCAGGGTAACGTCTGATGGGCGATGTGAAATGTGTATATGCCTCGTAAGCCAAACCAAAATGCCCCTCACATTCACAAGCATATTCAGCTAAGCTCATCGATTGCAGCACCAATACCTGTAACCGCTGCGCATCAGGCTCGCTGCGAATAGCGGTTACCAATTGTGAAAGTTTTTGGTGATCAAATTCATTGAAGTCACCTTTGAGCTGTATACCACGACTGGCTAGATGCGCCACCAATTGATTAACTTTATCTAGATTAGGTTTTGCATGGTTACGGTAAAGAGACGGATAACCGCGCTCAAGCAAAAATTGTGCCGCTGCTACATTGGCGCTCAACATACATTCTTCGATCATCACGTGGGCTACACCACGCTGATAAGACTCAATTTTATCTACCTGACCATTCTCATCAAAAATTACTTGGCTATCTGCCAAATCCAACTCTAAAGCACCGCGCTCAATTCTTTTCTGTTGCAACGCTTTATAAAGCGCATGCAATGTTTTTATCTCAGAAAATCTTGGCGTAATATTTTCAGAAATTTGATTATCTGCAATGGCAGCTGTCACTTCAGTGTAAGTCAAACGAGCACGCGAACGTATTTTACCTTGCGTAAATTCAAATTTTTCTAATGCTCCAGTATGATCAAAAAACAACTGACATACCACCGCCAGCCTATCCACATCAGGCTGCAGTGAACACAAACCGCAAGACAATACTTCAGGCAACATGTGAATTACCCAATTAGGGAAGTAAACTGAATTACCGCGCAATTGAGCCTCTTTATCTATATCATCACCGGCTCTTACATAATGACTGACATGAGCAATAGCCACCATCAATTGCCACCCTTTTGCAGTCGCCTTACAATACACCGCATCATCAAAATCTTGCGCATCTTCCCCATCAATGGTAACAAAAGGTAAATTGGTATAATCTTGAATCTCTGCTGGTAACACCTCTTTTGCTTCCACGCGCTGTTGAGTATATGCTAAAAGTGATTCCGACCACTCGTGAGGGATATCGTACTCTGATATGGCATTATAAATCGGTAAATCAGCAGGATTAGCTGCTATTACCTTGATCACCTGACCGGTCACTTGCGTACCTTGACTAGGGTGGATTAAAAGCTCAACTAAAACCACTTGGCCATCTTGCGCACCATTGAGCTGCTCTTTGGCCACTTCAACTCGATGTGCCAAACGCTCATTGTTAGGTTGTACATAATTTTTCTCACCACAATGCAGCACCCCTACCAAACGCCGATTCAATTTTGAAGTAATTTCACAAATTTGGCCTTCTGGGCGGCCTTTACCATCGAAGCCAATGCAGCGCGCCAAAACATAATCACCATGCCACACCTTCTTCATTTCATAGCGTGACAGATAAAGATCGTCATCGCCTTTAGCTGTCACCACAAAACCATATCCTCGTGCGTTAGCTTGTATCACACCAGAAATTAAAGGACGCTCAACCGCCAATAAGTACTTTCGATTCTCATCACGCATCAACTGGCCATCTCGAACCATAGCTCGTAGACGTCGTTTGACACCTATTGCCTCCTCATCTGTGTCCAAATCCCATGTCTCGAGCAATTCTCGAACAGATACAGGCGCATCCTGGCCTTTGATATAAGCCAATATAAATTCTCGGCTAGGAACTGGGTTATCGTATTTCTTAGACTCTTCCAAGGCATTAGGATCTTGATAAATCGGCTTTTTTGTCATTGATGTTTCGCTGTTATACTAACCTTAAACGCTTTATTGCGAAAAAGCAGAATAATATTGTACCACATATGTTCAAGCGCGCTTACGATTTTAATGAAATTCTCATTTGACAAAGCCTGCTTAGCTTCATTACAGTGTAGTACCCATGCCGAGGTGGTGGAATTGGTAGACACGCAAGTTTCAGGTATTTGTGGGGGCAACCCCGTGGAGGTTCGAGTCCTCTTCTCGGCACCAAGCTTTAAATCAGCGTCAACCGCTGATATCGTGTGTTAAAGTGATCAGTGCTTCACGACCAGGCCCTGTAGATAATAAAGCTATGGGCACAGTCAATTGTCTGCGTAACTGCTTGATGAAATTTTGAGCTAACTCTGGCAAATCCTGCCACTTATCGATACCTTGGGTAGAACAACGCCAGCCAGGAAAAGTCAGATATTCAGGTTGGCAAGCTGCATACTGTCTAGGATCTTGAGGCGGCCACGCAACACGCTCACCACCTATAAGATAAGCGACACATAACTTAATTTCCGTCAAATTATCAAGCACATCAAGCTTGGTCAAACACATAGCATCTACACCGTTTAAAGCAATGGCTTGTTTCAGCATCACTGCATCAAGCCAGCCACAACGTCGTAGACGTCCCGTCACAGCACCTATCTCTTGACCCTTTTCAGAAAAATATTGTGCACTCTCGCCTTGCAATTCGGTTGGAAAAGGTCCTTCACCTACCCTTGTGGCATATACTTTACTGATGCCCCACACAGCATCAATGCATCGATGACTGATACCGCAACCAGTCATCACACCACCAATGGTGGTATGTGATGACGTCACATAAGGATAAGTACCATGATCAATATCCAGAGCTGTACCTTGAGCGCCTTCAAATATAATGCGTTTGTTTTCTCGCTGCAGCTGGTGCAGACATTGGCTGACATCGATAACCCAAGGTTTGAGCTGTTCAGCATAAGCCATGTATTGATCAAAAACTTCAGTTACCTCAAAAGCCTCATTACCTGAATATTGACTCAGAAGAAAATTATGGTGCTCGAGGCAACGCTCCAGCCGTTCATGAAAATCTTTAGGCGCAAAAAGATCGCTCACGCGAATGCTGCGCCGCGCTGCCTTATCTTCATAAGTAGGGCCTATACCACGTCCTGTGGTGCCAATGCTGTGCGTTTGCTGACTCTCTCGTGCGCGATCCAAAGCGACATGCGACGGTAAGATTAAAGGGCAGGATTGGCTGATCCCAAGTCGTCCAGCTACTTCAACACCACTGGCTTTTAAAGTAGCTACCTCTTGTAATAAATTTTCAGGCTCAAGCACCACCCCTTGTGCAATCAAAGCCTGTACATGCTCATGTAAGATGGCCGAAGGCAATAATTTTAAAACTCGCTTATGCCCGTCCACAACGATGGTATGACCTGCATTATGCCCTCCTTGAAAGCGCACAACCACATCCGCATGGCTACCTAGCCAATCGATAATTTTACCTTTGCCCTCATCACCCCATTGAACACCTAAGACAGCCATGCGTTGTTTAAAATACATTGGAATAGCCTCGTGTCCAGTAATCGAATGCTTCAGGCAAAGCATGCCTTCCCTGAAGCATTAATTTAAGATTAAGATGCTGTTTTGCTTCGATTGGTGATTTGACCAAAATGCTTGAAGAACCAATTATCAGGCTTAAGGACCAAAATATCCTGCGGTTTGCTAAAAGATTCTTTATAAGCTGCCATGCTGCGATAGAAAGCATAAAATTTCTCATCACGATTATACGACGTGGTGTAAATTTTTGCGGCAATAGCATCCCCTTTACCACGCAATATATTGGCCTGCTTTTCAGCTTCAGCCAATAGCACAGCCACCCTTTTATCAGCTTCAGCTTGGATCGCTTCCGATTTAGAGCGTCCTTCAGCACGATGCTCTGTAGCTACACGCTCGCGTTCTGCACGCATTCTCGCATAAACAGCACTGCTGACCTCTGTAGGCAAATCAATACGTTTGATACGCACATCCACCACATCTAAACCCAGCTCAGCTACGCTTGCTTTCGCTTGTTCACGCAAAAGAGCCATAATGTCCTGGCGTTCGCCTGACACCACCTCCTGAATGGTTCGCGTACCAAACTCTGCACGTAAACTGTTGTTGATTTTTTGTTCGAGCAAAGTATGAATACGGATCAGATTACCATTGGTACGCGTATAAAACAGCGGTAAATTAGTAATACGCCATTTAATATAATAGTCCACCAACAAATCCTTTTTCTCAGAAGTCACAATACGAGTTTCACGATCGTTTCGTGACGCTTCCACATCCAAAGTTTGCAGACGTACATCAAAAATATGGGCTTTTGTGATCAAAGGGATCTTAAAATGAAGCCCTGGTTTTTTGATGATAGGCTCTCCTGCATCATCGACTTCAATCTTACCCAGACGCAACACAATGGCTTGCTCATGCTGGCTCACAACAAATAAACCACTGGATAAAACGAATAAAGAAAAAATAGCAAAAGAAAAGATAAACCACTTGTATGTATTCATGTTAATATTCCCCTCGCCCAGGATATTGATCTCGCGACAAACGCGTCGAGGACCTACTGCCTGCATGTTTTGTGCTGCGTCCTGCGCCTTGCTGCATATTAGATTCAATAGTTTGTAACGGCTGCTGTGTAGCTGATTTCTGCCCTTGACGGCTTTTAGCTAAAAGCTTATCCAGCGGCAGATAAAGTAAGTTCTGCTGACCTGGTACATCCACTAAAATTTTGTTGGTTTGAGATAAAATAGATGACATCGTGTCCAAATACAGACGCTCTTTAAAAAGGCTTGGAGCTCGATTATACTCTGGTAGTATCGCATCAAACTTCGCAACTTCACCTTGTGCTTGTAAAACACGTTGCTCTTTGTAACCTTCTGCTGCCTGCAAAATACGATTGGCATTACCTTCAGCAATCGGCACCACACCACGAGCATAAGCCTGTGCCTGGTTGACGTAACGTTGTTCATCTTCTTGAGCTTTGATAGCATCATCAAAAGCAGCCCGGACTTCTTCTGGTGGCTTAGCTGGTTGCATCACCACATCTGTGAGAGTCAAGCCTGTCTGATAGATATCTAAAATACTTTCCAGTTGCTGGCGCATTTGTGAGCGCACAGTTTCACGACCTATGGTCAAAATATTATCCAAGCTGGTATGACCTATCACCTGTCTTAAAGCGCTGGCAGTTGCTTGTTGCAGACTTGCTATAGGCGTGTCGACATTAAATAAAAATTTCTTGGGATCAAGAATGCGGTATTGCACAGCCATCGACACTGATAGAATATTCTCGTCTTTGGTCAACATATGTGCCGTATAAGAAAACTGTGATACTTCCTGAACATTCACCAGTTGTTTACGCTCAATAATCGCAGGCAACCAATGAAGCCCTGATCCCTCTGTTCGATGGTACTTTCCAAATCGAGTGACCACAGCTTCTTCAGCGGGAGCAACAATATAAAATCCACTCAAGCCCCACAGTATAGCAAGCACAACACCTACAAAACCCAAGCCTAACCATAATGCACCTTGAGAAGAGCCGTCACCACCATTTTTAGGGCCACCAGCGCCAACCCAGGCATTAAATTTGCCAAGCAGCCGACTGAATAACTCGTCTAAATCAGGCGGGCCTGATGGTTTTTGTCCGCCCCAGGGATCTTTCGAAGAATCATTGTCTTTATCATGCCAACTCATGTGCTTAATCCTTGTACTTTATTGCACGGCAAATATTAGGGCACGAATGCACCTTAACCTTTTGTTAATCATACCCAAAGTCGAGAAGGAACACAAAGGTGAAGCTAAGGCCAAAAACCTTTCACCAGACCACTGCATTTGCTATCGATATTTTTACCATCGCTTCTATAGAACCCCACCACCGTAATTCGGCAAATTTTCCCCATAACAAAAAGCATTAATTTTAGCCAACCATCAGTTTTGAGCTATAAGTCCTCTCAGCGGTCTTTAGATACCCACCCAGCTTTATAAAATAACGTATACTAAGGGTAACAGGCCTTAAAGCACATAACATGATAAAAAATAAACTTCAATGAACATAACACGTAGAAACACATACGAATATGAAAAACAAAGTAAAAAATAACTTATGACCTACGCATGTTTATAGCCCTTTTATGCTTGGTATTATTGTGTTTAACACTGGGATATCTATGCAGGCTGTTAGACATTTTGTTTAAAAATCATGGGTTTTCCAAACAGTTCACTGCTTGGATGCTTAAAATAGAAGGTGGATTCAACTCAACAATGCAACCGCTTATTATTGTAACCGATTTTCCTCA
>CAYGTQ010000019.1:0-21047 GCA_964352915.1 uncultured Legionellales bacterium | reverse complement strand
AATACCGGCCTGTCACGCCGGGGGTCGCGGGTTCGAGTCCCGTCCACTCCGCCACAATGAAATATGCTGATGTAGCTTTAAAAATGGCGTAATCAAATTTTATGTTACAAGTCATACAAAAGAAAATCACGGGATGGGTGGCTTGGTTTATTGTCATAGCCATCAGTATTACCTTTGTTTTGTGGGGGGTAGAAAGCAGCAGTTTTCGAGGAAGTGCAAATAAAGACAAAACATTGGCTAAAGTTAACGGTCAGATTATCGGTGCTGATGAGATTTTACCTATTATGCATCAACTCAAGCAGCAATTGGCTCCCAATATCAAAGAATTTTCACCTGAGCTGCAACAATTTTTAGTTGAACGTGCCGTTGAGCTGATGGTGCGCTACACAACAGTCAGTGATGCTGGCTTTAAAGTAAATGAGCAAACAGTTCAAAATGAACTAGCTAAAATTCCAAGTTTTCAGGATGAAAAAGGGTTTTCTGAAAGCAAGTTCTGGCAATTCTTGCGCCAAAATCAATACACTAGTCCTCATCAGTTATTCAAAATATTATCGATGCGTGCTGGCACTGATCAGCTTAAGCGAGGGATATTTGAAAGCCATACAACAACTGATGAAGAGTTGGCAGATTATGTACGGTTGGTTAAGCAACAGCGTGATTTTCGATATCTTTACATTAAATCCAAACCTTTTGAAAAGCGTATACAACTTAAGAATGAAGATGTTGATAAGTTTTACGAAGCGCACAAAGAAGATTTTCGTATTCCTGAGCGTGTAAGCGTGCAATTTATTAAGCTGTCCATGCATGCTATTAGCACAGGCCTTGATATATCTGAAAAAGAACTTAATGCCTATTATCAAGCGCATATAAGCGACTATATGCAGCCTAAAAAAATCAAGTTGGCTCAAATTATGCTGGTTCAAACTGAAAAACGTGATGCTGCGCAGACGCTCGATTTGGCTAAGAAAATTATTAAAGAGCATCAAACAGGAAAAAAATTCTCAGAACTTGCTAAACACTATTCTGATGATCCGTTAACCGCTCGTGAGGGAGGTGCTCTTGGTTTTATTGAGCCTACGTGGTTGGAGCCAGGTATCAATCAAGAAGTCATGCAGCTAAAAGCCGGAGAGCTCAGTCAGCCTATTGTCATAGATGGTGGCATTCAGATTATCAAGGTGAACAATATTCAAGAAGCAGCGCCTCTACTATTTGAGCAAGTTAAATCAGGCATTAAATCCCGTTTTGCTCATGAGCGTGCTAACCGAATTTTTAGTGAGAAAAGTGAGCAATTGGCTGACTTGGTTTTTGTGAATGGTGACTCGTTGCAGCCAGCAGCAGATGCTTTAAAATTAGAAATACAGGAAACCCCACTTTTTGCAAAAGACAGTCAAGATAAACCAGATATTGCTAAAAATACAACAGTGCTTAATGCTGTTTTTTCAGATGAGCTTCTAAAAGATGGGCATAACAGTCAAGTGTTGCAATTAAGTGATGATGAGCTTTTGGTTGTGCGTGTTAAAAACCATGAGCCTTCGCATTTGCAAAGTAAAAATGAAGTCAGCAAGCATATAAGAAACATTCTTAAAACACAAATTGCGCGCAGTAAAACGGCTGAATTTGGTGAGTCTCTGGTTAAGCAAATTAAACAGGGCAATTCTGTAGAAAATTTACTTAAGAAAAATGAATTATCATGGCAAAAAGCAGGGTTGGTTGAGCGCACAAACAAAACAAAGTTGCCTAATGAAGTATTGCTCGCTGCTTACGCTGTGCCAAAACCTAAGGGAAAAAATAAAACAGTCTCTGGAGTAGCAGTGCCTGAAGGATACATTATCTATGATTTAAAACGCGTACTTGAAGGTGATGTCAAAAAAACTTCAGAAAAAGAAATTGAAGAGATCAAACAAATGGTTGCCTTTATACAAAGCAATGTGAGTTACTATGCTTACTTAAAAGAGCTAGAAAGCCAAGCGTCTATAGAGCATTTTAATTAATTCTAAAATTTTTCAAATTCACTTTGCTGCAGGATTGATTATCTAATTTACGTTCAGCATATACCTATGTTCATTTGTCATTATTCTCAAAAGGATTAAGGCGTTTTTGTTGAGCTGATTGATGTCTTGCTGCGCGGTCGATATCAATGTATTTATCTGTGGTTGCAGCATTCTCATGGCCTGCATCGTCTCGCACGTGTTCGCGGGGCCTATAACTGACATCCGCTGAAATCGCAGTATGGCGAAGCCAATGGACAGTGGCATTTTCTAGATCACTGGCTTCATCAAGTTTATTAATAGCTTTAAGTCTATCAATAGCCTTATCAAAACATTGTTGAACTAGATTTCTAATTTGGCGCGTGCCCAAACCTTGTGAGCCACGTAGCTTGTGCAAAAGGGGTGTTTTCTCGCCACGAGCTGGTAAAGCAGGTAAATCTCTTGATAGGCGATATTTTCTCAAAATATCCAGCAGTTCATCAGGGACGGCAACATCTCTTACTTTATTGCCTTTGCCAATGGTGGTGAACCACCAAAGCCCATTTTTATCTGGTGAGAAATGGCCCATGCTGGGAATTCGTCCAGGTGTTTCTGCCAACTCTGAGATACGAAGCCCCAAGAGAAAGAAGCAAGATAAAGCAAAGAGAGCCCTAAAGTGTGAAGGATCTTCCAGTGCCATTTCTTGAGCAATATCAACAACAAACTTCCATTGTAAATTACTTAGCTTTCGAGTGACTTTGTGCTCATGTTGGCGTTGCAGCATCTGCTTTTTTTGGCGAAGCAAAGCAATTGGATTTGCTTCAAGATACTCTTCTTGCATAAGAAAAGTAAAAAAAGAACTTAATGTGGCAAAGACAGATTGAATGGAGTTGTTACTTAACACAAAAGATTTTCGTTCAAGTGTACGCCCTTCTTTGGTTTTTAATTTGCTCTGTTTAACAACGAATAGTCGCCAGTCTGGATTAAATGAACGCTTTCCATCAGCATGGCTGATAAACCGATGGACTGTTTTGGTACCAATCCAAGGAAGCGGGGGGCTTTGGATAAACTTAATATAGTCCTGTATATGTTCGCGTTTGGTATTTTTGATAAGCCTTTTTTCATGTAACCACAACCATTGCAGTAATTTTTCAACTTCTCGGCGATAAGCAGTGAATGTATCCGTTGAGCCTTGATAGGCTTTAAGGAAGTAATAAGCAAGCTCGTATTCTTTTTCTATGCCAACGATATTTAAATTAGTTAGATACTCTTTAATACAAGAGTTTGGCTCTGGTTTTAAGTGCTCCAGAGTGTCGAATAGAGGTTTGGGTAATGGTTTTTTCATGGATAAAGTGTAGTCCTTAAATTGACCAAATGTAATGTCTTATTTTATCAGAGTGGCTATTATTCACCAGTCCCGTCAGTTAAATAAGAATGTTTGCATCTCGATTGCCATAAGGAAAATTCTTATTTGCTCTGGGGAGCTTTGCAAAAAGCTTCCATTATGAATTTTCTTGCTTCGCGCAAGATAGAGCAAAGCAAACTGTCCCTAAAATTTTGCTAAGCTAATCTTTTTTCTGTCATTATTTTCATAACAGGAAAATACTCATTGAATTCAAAGGATTTTTTCGTTATAACAGAAGTCAATAAGAGGTTGGTTACCAACACAACTGACTTAAGTAGCAACTAACCAATTTATAGGCCTAAAAATGTCTCCTGGTGAACAATTTAAGCTAATTTTGCAACAAGAAACTCCGTTACAAATAGCAGGAACAGTGAATGCTTATTGCGCACTCCTGGCAAAACATGCAGGCTTTAAAGCTATTTACTTGTCAGGGGCAGGGGTAGCTAATGCATCGCATGGCTTGCCTGATACCGGCATCACCACACTGCATGATGTGATGGAGGATGTCAGGCGAATAACCGGTGCTTGCTCGTTACCTTTGTTGGTAGACATTGATACAGGCTGGGGACATGAGCAAAACATTGCTCGTGCGATTAAAGGGCTCTCGCAGGCTGGAGCTGCTGCTGTGCATATTGAGGATCAGGTTTTTCAAAAACGCTGCGGCCATTTAAAAGATAAGTCTTTGGTAGATGAGTCTGAGATGGTGATGCGTATTCGTGCTGCAGTTTGGGCAAAACCTGAAAAAGACTTTGTGATTATGGCTCGTACAGATGCATTTGCAAGCGAAGGGATGAAGGGAGCAATCAAACGAGCTCGAGCTTATGTAAGCGCAGGCTGTGACATGATATTCATAGAAGCGCTCAATACACTTGAACAGTATCGTGAATTTACTCAAGCAGTGTCTGTGCCTGTGCTTGCTAACATGACGGAATTCGGTGTAAGCCCTTTGTATCATCGGGATGAGTTGGCCGAAGCTGGTGTGGCTATGATCTTGTATCCTCAAAGTGCGTTTCGTGCCATGAGTCAAGCAGCATTAAATGTTTATTGCGCCATTCGAACAGAAGGACACCAAAAATCCATGCTGGGCTCCATGCAATCGCGTGAATTGCTTTATAAAACTTTAAGGTACGATGCAGGGCTCAACAATCTTTATGATGATCAAAAGGAGAATGATTGAATGTCAGCGCAGGAAAATAAAGGGTTAGCTGGAGTTATTGCTGGTGAGACGGCCATATGCACTGTAGGGCATGCTGGTAAAGGTTTACATTATCGAGGCTATTCAATTGATGATTTAGCAGCTTATGCCTGTTTTGAAGAGGTAGCTTATCTTCTTATTTATGAGCGTTTGCCTAACCTACAAGAATTGCAAAAATTCAATGAAACGCTCATTGAATATCGAGCGATAACATCTGATGTGACAGCATTGCTGGAGAAAATACCCAGGCACAGCCATCCTATGGATATGCTGAGAACGGCTTGTTCCTACATGGGTAATCAGGCTCTTGATTTGGAGTCAGCGAGTATTGAGTCACAAGCTGTGAGATTGTTAGCCCAGCTGCCTTTTTTAATAGGTTATTGGTATTGCTACCACCATATGGGCAAAAAAATAAAGTTTGAATCCAGCCAAACAACCATTGCAGGGTATTTGCTTGATTGTTTGCAGAAGAAAGTATCTGATGAGGATTGCCGTAAAACAATTGATGTATCACTAATTTTGTATGCTGAGCATGAATTTAATGCTTCTACTTTTGCTGCACGTGTGACGACTGCGACCATGTCAGACTATTACTCAGCGGTCACTTCAGCTATAGGCACACTAAGGGGGCCTTTGCATGGTGGTGCTAATGAAAAAGCTATGGAGCTTATTGAGCGCTTTAGTGATGCAACTCAAGCCAAGCAGGCTTTACAGACTATGCTTATTAATAAAGAAAAAATCATGGGTTTTGGGCATCGCGTTTATAAGGTATGTGATCCGCGCTCAGATATCATAAAATCTTTCTCTAAAAAATTAGCTGATAAAATAAGTGATGCCAAGTTGTATGAGGTTTCTGAAGCTATTGAGAACATGATGTGGCAAGAAAAAAAATTGTTTCCAAATTTAGATTTCTACAGTGCATCTGCTTATCATTACTGCGGAATTCCTACTGAGCTTTTTACACCTTTATTTGTGGTTTCACGGATTACAGGCTGGTCTGCCCATATTATTGAGCAACACACTCATAATAAGCTTATTAGGCCTTCAGCTCATTACATTGGTCCTCAACCTAAAAATTTTGTGGCACTAGCAGATAGGTAAGTGAGGTACATGATGAATCATAGTATAAAAGGTTTCGATCAAGTTTTGGTGGATATAGCAAATTATGTTGAGGCACCGCTTTCGGTGGCTCAACCTGCCTATCATATGGCTCGAGTTTGCCTTTTGGATAGCCTAGGTTGTGCTATGTTAGCGCTTGGAAGCAATGAGTGTCAAAAACAATTAGGCTCATTATCAGGTTTGAAGGATTTGCCTTTAGGTGTGCCTGTTCCTGGAACATTGTATAAATTGCCTTTGCCTGAAGCCGTGTTTAATACAAGTATGCTGATCCGTTGGCTGGATTATAATGATACATGGTTGGCAGCAGAGTGGGGACATCCCTCTGACAACATTGGTGCGATTCTTTCTATTGCGCAATGGCTTAAAATTAGCAATAATGGACGCCAAGTTACCACTATTGGCGATTTATTACCTTACATTATTAAAGCATATGAAATCCAGGGAGTGTTGGCTTTGGAGAATGCTTTTAACAAGAAGGGGCTGGATCATGTGGTTTTGGTCAAGGCAGCTGTCGTTGCTGTCGTGACCCACATGCTGGGTGGTCAAAAAGCACAAATTGCACATGCATTGTCTCAATGTTGGGTAGATGGTCAGAGCCTTCGAACTTATCGGCATGCACCCAATACAGGTTCACGTAAGTGTTGGGCAGCGGCCGATAGTGCTGTGCGTGCGGTGCAATTTGCCTTAATGACCATGCGAGGCGAGCATGGGTACCCTACAGCACTATCAGCTCCTAAGTGGGGCTTTTACGATGTACACTGCCAAGGACAGCCTTTCGTTATTAATCGTAATTATTCAAGCTATGTGATTGAGAATATTTTATTTAAAGTGGCTTATCCTGCTGAATTTCACGCACAAACTATCATTGAGTGTGCGCTAAAAATAAGAGATGAAGTACTGCCCAGATTGGATGAGATTAAGGAAATCAAAGTAGGTACGCATGAAGCAGCTATGCGTATCATTAATAAAACTGGTGCACTGCATAATCCTTCAGATCGTGATCACTGTTTGCAATATATTTGTGCAATTGCATTATTATATGGTGATGTGACGGAGAAGCATTACTTGGATGATTATGCCAAGAATCCGGAAATTGATCGCTTACGTGATTTAATGGTATTGAAAGAAGTTATATCATTTAGCCAAGATTATCTCGATCCAGAAAAGCGCTCTATCGCTAATTCATTACGGGTTATTTTCAAAGATGGCAGCTCGACACAAACAGTTTCAGTTGAGTACCCACTGGGGCATCGGAACCGACGAGAAGAGGCTATGCCTTTGCTGCGAGATAAACTTGAAAAAAATACATCCTGGCATTTGGATAGCAACTCCATGAAGTTTGTGCTGGGTTTATTTGATGATCTGGGTGAACTGGACCAAATGCCAGTGGAGAAATTTATTGAATTATTTAAGCCAAGAACATAGGTTAATGATGATTGCTTTCTGGGAATAATTTATTGATCAGTTGATGCAGCAGTGGAATAGCAACCATGGTCATAGTTGGCACCATCAGTCCTGTGATAATTAAAGTGCGCAGCACAAGGGGTAAATCAAAAAGTGCTTGAGGAAGCAATGTAAGAATTATAGTAATGGTTGGCCATGCTGCGAGCCAAATAAGCAAAGTATTTTTTATTTTTTTCATCATAATTTCCGAAATTGAAATAATTTTAGTTGAATTAGATTCTCATGTCTATTTTGTTAGGTTAATCATACATGCTTACGCTTTATACCTAACTTAGCCATAATTTTTGTAGAAATTTCTTCTATTGACATTTTTGTCGTATCTAAAAATGGGATATTAAATCTCTGGTATATTTCTTGGAGGCGATCACTTTCCCATTGACACTGTTTCAGAGAGGCATATTCACTGTTAGGCCAACGAGTATCACGTATTTTATGCAGATCAGCTGGTTGGATGATAAGGCCGTATATTTTTTGGTGGTATTGCTTAAACCAAGTCTTACCTTCGAGATTTTGTAGGTCTTCTTCGACCATAGGGTAATTAGCTACTTTAATACCAAATTGTAATGCCATATATAAGCAGGTAGGGGTTTTGCCGCTCCTAGAAACGCCTAATACAATAAGCTCTGCTTCATCGTAATAATCTAAGTGAGCACCATCATCGCATGCTAATGTAAAGTTGATGGCGTCAATCCGTGTATGATAGGACTGTTCATCAGGTATACCGTGTGAGCGGCCTACAATTTGTGATGAATGATCTGATAATTCTTTAGATAAAGGCTCTAAAAAATAACTGAAGTACTCGAATAATATACCTTCACTGGTGGCAATGATGCCTTTAACAGTTGTATCGAGCAGCGTTGCAAAAATAATAGGCTTAATGCCATCTTTCTTTTCTCTTTGATTGATTTCAAGAACTGCAGCTTGTGCTTTATCAAGAGTATCAATGTAGGGTATGGTTATGGAGGTGAAATTTATATTATCAAATTGGGTAATCAAACTTTGACCAAGAGTTTCTGCTGTGATACCTGTGCCATCTGAGAGATAAAAAATAGTTCGGATTGTCATAAGTGACCTCTTCGCAATGAGTGAGTTTAGAGCTCAACTGTGGTACAGTTTTGCTGCAGTTAATGTGCTCATGATAAGGGTATTCATTGCAGCATGTGAGTTAATAATTGTCAATTGATTAAGAGGGGATATTATGAGCAGGCCATCCTATGTTGTTGCATTTGAAGACATTGGGATCAACGATATTGCAAGCGTTGGTGGTAAGAATGCTTCACTGGGAGAAATGGTTGGCCATTTGTCGGGCCTTGGAATCAGTGTTCCCGAAGGCATTGCTTTAACATCTCACGCATATCAAGTATTTCTTAGTGAGAATAAACTAGATAAAAAAATACAGGATTTACTTTATGGATTGGATACTGATGATATCAGCACTTTACAAACAATAGGGCACACAATCCGGCAGTTGGTGATGCAAGCTAAATTTCCTGACGATGTTCTGAGCTCGCTTAAAACAGCGTTTGATGATTTACAAAATCGCACAGGTAAAACGATGTCTTTTGCAGTGCGTTCTTCAGCAACTGCAGAAGATTTACCTACAGCTTCATTTGCTGGCCAGCAAGAAAGTGTTTTAAATGTAACAGGGTTTACGAATATCTTACAAGCAACAAAAGAAGTTTATGCTTCTTTATTTAACGACAGGGCTATTGCTTACCGTCAGCATCAGGGATTTTCTCATGAACAAGTTTTGATTTCAGTGGGCATTCAAAGAATGGTGAGAAGTGATTTAGGCAGCAGTGGCGTGACATTTACACTCGATACTGAGTCAGGTTTTCGAGAGGTTGTATTTATTACCTCTGCTTATGGCTTAGGTGAAGCCGTGGTTCAAGGAAGTGTGAATCCAGATGAGTTTTATATCAGCAAAAAATCTCTTATAGATGGTAAGCACGCTATTATTAATAAGTTGCTTGGTAGCAAACTTGAGAAAATGATTTATGCTAAGCCAGACTCTGGAGCAACCACTGAAATGACTTTAGTATCCAAGCAAGATCAGTATGAATTTTCACTATCTGAAGAGGATGTACATCAACTGGCGCAGATGGCTTTAAAAATTGAAGAGCATTATGGTCGGCCTATGGACATTGAGTGGGCAAAAGATGGTGAAGACAATCAACTTTATATTTTACAAGCTCGCCCTGAAACGGTGGCCAGCCGTAATCATGCAGAACAAACCATTAAGAAATTCCAACTAGACAGTATTTCTGATGTCATTATTGAAGGGCGCAGCATTGGTAATAAAATTGGTTCAGGCCAAGTTAGGATCATTGAGAAGATTGAAGACATGGGTATGTTCCAGCCTGGGGAGGTCTTGGTTGCTGATATGACCGATCCAGATTGGGAGCCGGTGATGAAATTAGCAGGTGCTATTATAACCAACCGAGGAGGACGTACTTGCCATGCAGCCATCATCGCCCGTGAATTAGGTATTCCTGCGGTTGTTGGTTGTGGTGATGCGACTCGTGTTATAAAAAACAGCCAGGAGGTTACTGTGTCATGCGCCAGCGGTGATGTAGGTACTGTTTATCAGGGTATATTGCCGTTTCATTACCGGGAGCAGGCAGTGAAAGACGTTCCTGAAGTACCTGTAAAAATCATGATAAATATTGCTAATCCTGAGCGAGCGTTTAGTTGTCAATCTCAACCAAACTCAGGTGTGGGACTTGCCCGTCTTGAATTTATTATCAGCAATGTTGTTGGTATTCATCCGGCAGCAGCTTTAGGTTATAAGAACTTACCCGGTGAACTTCGAGAAAAAATTCGTGACAAAATACGTGGCTATCACGATCCTGTTGAATTTTATGTTCATAAAATTTCAGAAAGTATAGCAACTATTGCGACTGCATTTTACCCCAAGCCAGTTATTTTACGTTTGTCAGATTTTAAATCAAATGAATATGCTCATCTGCTGGGTGGGCAATTGTTTGAACCTTTAGAAGAAAATCCTATGCTTGGGTTTCGTGGAGCATCTCGCTATGTATCTGAGAAATTTAAAGCTTGTTTTGACTTAGAATGTCAGGCGATACGACGTGTGCGTGAACTCATGGGACTGGATAATTTACAAATTATGGTGCCATTTGTAAGGACTCTGTCTGAAGCTCAAGCTGTTATTGAGTTGTTGGCCGACAAGGGACTGAAACGAGGAGAGAATGGCTTAAAAATTATTATGATGTGTGAAATACCGTCAAACGCATTATTGGCTGATGAGTTTTTAGAATATTTTGATGGCTTTTCAATAGGATCTAATGATTTAACTCAATTAACCTTAGGTGTTGATCGTGACTCAGAGCTTGTTGCGGATAGCTTTGATGAGCGTGATCCTGCTGTTAAAGTCCTATTAGCTAATGTAATTGCAACGTGTAAAAAGCGTGGTAAGTATGTTGGGATCTGTGGGCAAGGGCCTTCAGACTATCTTGATTTTGCCAAATGGTTGGTGGAACAAGGAATTGACAGTATATCGCTTAACCCGGATACGGTTATGTCGACAACATTGGCATTGGCTGGACATAAGAGTTAATGTTTTTTTGAAGTATGTGTGTTAGGTTTTTTAGGCTTATTCTTTGTTTTTTTCGTTGGAAGAGATGGTACTTTGACTTTAATTAAAGGGATCCATAATTTTTTGCCTAGGATGATTTTATGATTTTTTAATTGATTGAGATTTTGTATATCTTTTTTGGGAACTTTAAACTTATAGGCTATTTTGCTTAATGAGTCCCCCTTTTTTATGGTATACTGTATCAAATGAGAGCGCTTATTGTGCTTGTCCTGAACAAAGTTTTCATGAAAAATATCAACCTTATCCTTGGGTAATAATAATTTATGTGGCCCATCAGGATGGGTGACCAATTGTTTGTAGCCTGGATTTAGGCGTAAGATATCTTTGATATCCATTTTTGTAAGTTTAGCTACTTCATATAAGCTTATTTGTGAATTAATTTTAATGATTTCAAAATATGGTTTACCGCTTAATTCAGGTAGGTTAATTTGGTGCTTCAAAGGGTTCTTAATTATGCTTGCCAGTGCCAGAAGGCGTGGGACATAGCTTTGAGTTTGTTTTGGTAATTGTAATGACCAAAAATCCAAGTTATGTCCGATTCGCGTATTGTGCTGCAAAGCTCGGTAAACACGCCCTTGCCCCGAGTTATAAGCTGCAAAAGCTAACAGCCATTTCCCGTCAAATTTTTGGTGGAGAAATTCTAGATAATCTAGTGCAGCTTGAGTTGATTCCAATAAATCTTTTCTCCCATCAAACCACCAATTATGAGTAACTTCTAAGCTCTCAGCTGTATGAGGCATAAATTGCCATAAGCCAACTGCACCTGCGTACGAGTGAGCCGTAGGATCGTATAGGCTTTCTACCATAGGCAGCAAAGCAATCTCAGCGGGCAGACGTCGTTCTTTGAGTGTGTTGAGGATGTAATGTAAGTAGGGAGAAGCATTTTGAGCCAAGTGAATCAAGTGCCCCGGATTATTGCGAAACCAGGCAATTTCTTTTTGGACAGCTTCATGATGGGACCAATCTTTAAGTTGAAAATTACGCCTCAAATCCTTCCATGCGCAGAAGTAGCGTTGAGCTTGCTCTTGGCTGCTGCTCAAGTAGTGTAAGAAATTATTTTGGCATCCTGTTACAGACAGTGAGATCAGAATCAGAGCACATGCTTGGTTGCACCACTTAGGCATCTACATCCTTCCACTGCCTTAAGTAACGGAAGGCTTCACTGGGACTTTTTATATTACATTGCCAGCGTTCTTGTAATGCAGAAACTATTTCGGGCTCAAAAGCTCTAAGAAAGGGATTGATACGTTTTTCATGCCCAATAGTTACCGGTAACGTAGGTTGGTTTTGAGTTCTCAATGTTTTTGCTGTATGTGCATATTCTTTTAAATATAGATTGTTAGGATCTACTTTTAATGCAAACTCTATATTAGCACAAGTGTACTCGTGTGCGCAATAAACAAACAAATGTTCTGGTAGGGCTGCAAGTTTTGATAATGAATTGTACATTTGAGCCGCACTACCTTCGAACAATCGTCCACAGCCGCCACTGAACAAAGTATCACCGGGAAATAGATGGTGTTCGTTGTGGAAGGCGATATGATCCAGTGTGTGCCCGGGTGTTGTTAATATGTGCCACTCCCCAAAATTTTCGACATGGATTGTCTGTTGATCTTTGAGCGTTACGTCACACATGTTCTCTAATTGTGCAGGGCCATAGATGGTTGGCTGATATTTTTGACGGAGCTCAGAAACTCCGCCAGTATGGTCGTTATGGTGGTGTGTTATAAATATGCCGGACAGCTTTAGTTGCTGTTGATTCAGCATTTCTATAACAGGCACAGACGTTCCTGGATCGACGCATATCGCTTGTTTTAGATGACTATTAATGATCATCCAGATATAGTTATCGTTAAAAGCGGATAGTGCTAAAATATCTAACATACATTTAGGCCTGCGGTTAAGAATTTGAGGTTATAATACGCAAAATATTTTGAAAAGCCAATCGCAAGGATTGTCATGAATGAGCAAATAGAAGGCTTGCTCCAATGGTACCAAGGTACTGAGTTGGGGAAAGTGATGGCTTTTAAACTTGAAAACCACTTAAAGCTGTTTTCTAAGCATCACAGCTGCCAGTATGCGCTGCAACTAGGGCCTCTGCATAGCTTCAGTTGGTTGTCATCTTTTATTAATTCTCGTAACTTTTCCTTATCCTCTGAACTAAAAGATACGGCATGTGATGTGCAATGTGATGTGCACCAATTACCCATTGCACATGACAGTGTAAATATTATACTCATGCCGCATTTATTTGAACTATTTAAATACCCTTATAGTGTTTTATTTGAGGCTTCACGGGTGCTTACTCCAGAAGGCTATTTGATTTATGTTGGCTTTAATCCCATGAGCATCTCCAGATTATTTGCTCATTTGCCTGGCTGGGACAAGATACCTCTGCGTAACCATTGGTTGTGGGTAGGGCAGCTACGTCATTGGCTAGGAATCACAGGCTTCCAGCATGTAAGTCTTGCCTATCTTAGTAGTTGCCAGCAAAAACAAGCGCATTTCTCTAAACTCAACATGTTTTATGATCAAATGGCTCAATTACTGTATCCTGAATTAGGTTTGCTTTATGTACTAATTGCAAAAAAGCGTGAGCACGGTATGCGGCCAATTAAATTATCCTGGTCTTTAGCAGATCTTTCTAAAGAAGCTCATTGTTACGTTCGTTCAGGGTGCCAGAATCGTGAATAGCCGTGAGTTTAGCAGATTACGTTGTGCTAATATTGTTTATATCTGATTTAAATTGTGTAGAATATATTTTCATAAAGCTCACCCATCAGGTTTTAGTGCTCAGAAAGAAATGGTATTTATTTTGCAATACAATTGAGAGTTATGACTGTTTAAAAGAGATGACCAATACTTATGTATAAAAAAAGATCGCTTTCTTTGTGGATTATTCCATTGATCACTTTTATGGTATGTAAAAGTGCTGTTGCTATCACGCTGCCATTGCCCGCTTCTGGTGATAGTGTTGTTGGAGAGTTGTCGCATACTTACAGCCAAGATGGTGAAACATTGTTTGATATTGGGCGTCGTTATGATATTGGCTATTACGAAATGGTAGAAGCTAACCCGAATTTAGCCGCAGATGCTATTTTATCTGAAAGAACTTACGTGAATATCCCGACGCAGTTTATTTTACCTCCAGGGCCACGGCAAGGGCTGGTTATTAATTTAGCTGAGCTGCGTCTTTATTACTATCATACGAATAAAAAAGCTGTGACCACAGAGCCGGTAGGCATTGGTCGAGAAGGATGGCAAACTCCTTTAGGCACGACAACAATTACAGCAAAGAAGAGAAATCCTTTTTGGTACCCCACTAAAAATATACTTGCAGATGCTGAAAAACTAGGTATAACTTTACCTAGAGTAATGCCTCCTGGCCCTGACAACCCTTTAGGTAAGTATGCGTTAAAGTTAGGCTGGCCTACTTATTTGATTCATGGAACCAATGGACCAGAAGGTGTTGGACGTAGAAGCAGTGCAGGCTGTATCCGAATGTTCCCCGAAGACATTGAGATGCTCTTTTCCTTGATCAATGTGGGCACGAAAGTTACGGTGATTAATGAGCCTTATAAAGTAGGCCGAAGGCAAGGACAGCTATTTTTTGAGGCACATTTGCCACTGCAAGAAGATGAAGAGAGGTTTAAAGTGGATATGGCGGCTGTGGTAAACGTGGTACATAGCGGCGGGCAAAAAGTGGTCAGCGCAATAGATTGGGAGCTTATTGAAGAAGCAGTTAAGGTTCATACAGGCTTGCCAGCGGTGGTGAGCCACCACTGAACAGGCTTGTAAGTAATATCGTTTTCAGCCATTGTCTGACATATGGTTGCTGTCTTTAGTGTCAGCCTCCTTAGCTTCGTCTTTTATTCGCTTGCTTTTGTAATCTTGGTAAATTTCATCAACACTTTTTTTTACGTCAGCTACCAGTTTACTCGTCATTTGCGTGATTTCCTGCAGGTTAGGTAAAGATTCTTTGATTTTGCTTTTATCTATCATGCTGTACTCCTTGAAAAATAATGTTTATCTATTCACCCATTATGGTATAGGATAGCCAATAAATCTCTTTTTTTACATTATGCGAAGTGTTAATTAGTTGTATACAAAGAGCTCAAGTCTAAATTTGTCTGGTATATGGTCATATTGATTCTTTTACGCTGCTTGAGTGATGACAAAATCTCGTTGACTTTAGGAGCAGATCAGGTAGACTTTGCACATTTGTCAGGTTTTTAGGGTATATCGATGAAACACTACTATAGGCTTGTGTCATTTCTTACGCTTGCATGTACTTTACACGTAACGAATGTTCAGTCATCTGGTTTTCAGCTGTTTGAGGGTAATGCATTAAATGTAGGTGATTTTGGCTCTGGTGCTGCTGCTCAAGCGCTAGATGCTAGCATAGGTTTTTATAATCCAGCAGGCTTAGTTTACATAGACAAGCAATTTGTTTTGAGCCAAACACTGTTACATACCAACATTGTCTTCACGGGCGATAGCAAAGTTAACAACATAAATGTTGTTGATCCGGAAATTACTGTGGCAACGGATGCAAAAGAGAAAGGTGGTGGCTTTCATTTGATTCCAGCGATGCATTTTGCAACACCGATTAATGAGAACTTTTCATTTGGTCTTGGGGTGACTGTGCCTTTTGGGCTTGCAACCGAATGGTCAGACACTTCATCTGCGCGCTACACTGCAACCAAAAGTCAGGTTCGTACTGTCAATGTTGGCCCTGCAATCGGTTATAAACTTAGCGAACAATTTTCTATAGGGGGAGGGCTTGACCTTCAATATATGGGTGTGTCGATTGATTCACGTATGTACATACCACCAAGTCTTGGCGGAGGGGCTGACGGTCGCAGCAAGAACCGAACACACGATATTGCATTTGGTTGGAATGCTGGTGTGATGTGGGTGCTGCCTAAAACATCTTTAGGCGTTCATCTGCGATCTCAGGTTCGCCATCATTTGAAAGGAAAAAGTAAATCATTGACTGCTGGAGAAATCTCCGAAGACCTCAGAGGCAATATTACGTTACCTGCAACGTTTACTTTTAGTGCAACCAGAGCGTTGACTCAGAAAACTCGAATTAAAGGGACTGCAATCTTCACAACATGGAAGTCCATTAAAGAGATGGCTTTGCAAAATGTGGCGACACCTGTAGGCCCTCGTGATGTATCCTTGGTACAAAATTTCCGTAATACATGGCGTCTTGCGGTGGGCTTTGATCATCAATGGCAAGAAAATTTGATGCTGCGTGCAGGTGTTGGTTTTGATCAATCGCCAGTTAATTCCACTCACAGAAATTTACGCTTACCTGACAGTGATCGCTATGTTGTGGCTACAGGCTTGAGGTACCAGCACAACAAGAGCATTGATATTGATATGGGGTATACGCATATTTTTGCAAAGAAAGCGCTTATATCACATACTCAAATTGTAGGCAGTCAATCGACAACCACAACGGGTCAGGTGAAACAGCATGCCGATTTGCTTGCTTTACAGCTCACTTGGCATCTTTGAAGATGAAGGACCCTGTGCTTTATAAAGTGATTTATATCCAGCAAGGGGCTCTGTATGAAATTTATGTCAGGCAACTGCTAGAAAGCGATATGATGGGTTTTATTGAAGTCTCTGATTTTGTGTTTGGAGAAAATCAGCAGATAGTAGTTGATCCTTCTGAAGAGAAGTTAAAGAGTGAGTTCAAGGATGTACGCTGCTCTTATATTCCTATGCATGCAGTGATTAGAATTGATCGAGTTAATCAAAAAGGTAAAGCAAAAATTACTCAGATACAAGATCTTAAAAGTAAAGTAACATCTTTACATCCTTCTCATTTTATACCAGATACGCCGAGTGACACATGACTAATGTTCGTGATTTGACTGAAATTAAAGAGGTGAGTGGACAAGCATCTTGTTTGCTCTCTAGAGATGAATTGAATACGCAGCTAGAAGCTTTAGCGAAGCGAATGAATGTTGATTTAAAAGATCAGGATCCAATATTTGTTTGCGTTATGATTGGCGGTATTATTCCTTTTGGACAGTTAGTGCAAAAGTTAGATTTCCCGTTGACGCTGGACTACTTACATGTGACGCGTTACACAGGTCAGTTTTCAGGTGGAAGTTTAAAGTGGTTAGCCAAGCCAGTTAATGATTTAAGAGATAGAACGGTGGTGATCGTTGATGATATCTTGGATAAGGGTGTTACACTGGCTAACATTGTCAATTTTTGTAAAACACAAGGCGCTAAAAGGATATTAACTACCGTGCTCTTGGATAAGAAGGTCGAGAGAAGTTCTGAAGGCCTTCAGAAAGCCGATTATGTGGTGGCTGAAGTTGAAGATAGTTTTGTGTTTGGTTATGGCTTGGATTACAAAGAATATTTACGTAATATGCCAGGAATTTACAATTATTTAGGTGTTTCTGAATAAGCTTTCATCGCTAGCAATACGCCAAATGTCTGGTTATCAAAATAATGTAATTCACCTGGCTTTATTTTTCTTTTTTCTTTAATGACCGATGAAAATACTTGAGTTTGGCCTTTATCATAATATTGATTAGGGAAATAATTGTTTAATGTAGACCATGGGATTTGGTACATGATTTCAACTTCTACCGAGCTGCTATGATTGTGCATTTGAGGTAGGTGTACAAGGCCAGCAACAACTTCATCTTGAGTTCCCCAAGAAATGTTTTCAAGTGCATCTTTATCTTTAACGATAATATTTAGTTGTTCAGTTGATATATTACTGTACAGAACAAAATTTTGATGGCTAATAGCTGAATTGTTATATGTCCAGACGGCGTGGTAGAGAGTTTTTTGACTTCTTTTAGCTTTTTGTATGGCTTTTGAGAAAGTTAGATCATCTTGAGTGACCTCATGGGCATGATGCGGTTTAGCTAGCTGAGCTTTAAAAGAGGTATGCACTAGCAGTGAAAGATTTTGATTTGCTGGTTGAAAGCTTACAGCTCCTTCTGCATCAGAGTGCACCTGTCTGAATATAAAAATCTCGATTTGGTTATTTGCGCGGCAAGGTAAGTTAGTGAGCATCAGGACCAGAAGCCCCAGTATGTGTGTTAATCTTAGTTGGCTCATTTTCTCTTTATTCCAAAGCATAATCCAACCACTCTACAATCAAAAGATAAGCAGATCAATGAGATTTTCTCAGAGCCGTGAACTTAAGATCTAAAAATTTTCTATAATCTAAAGAGCGCCATTATTTAAGGAAAAGTGTGAAGCAGTTGGCTCTAGAAGTAAATAATTTGACCATAAAGATACCTAACGCAAAGGTTAAGCAAACAGTGGTTGATAACATCAGTTTTCGTATGTTCAAAGGCGAGACTATGGTTATCATTGGAGAGTCTGGTTCCGGCAAAACCATGGCTGCACGTTCATTGTTGCAGTTGCTACCCTCTCATATTCATATAGCTCCACAAAGCCAGGTTCTGCTACAAGGTGAGGATTTATTGTCAAAAAATGAATATGATATGCAACAAGTTCGAGGGAAAAAGGTTGGCCTAATTTTTCAAGAACCAATGACTGCACTTAACCCAATTCTGACCATAGGCGCACAGATAAGTGAGCATTTGAAAAGCTTAATGTGTCAACAGGAGATCTCTGCTAAGATTTTAGATTTATTAAATGCTGTTCAAATAGCTGATCCACAAACAGTCATTGATTCGTATCCTCATCAGTTGTCAGGAGGAATGATGCAGCGTGTATTGATTGCTATGGCAATAGCTCTCGATCCACCTATCCTTATAGCAGATGAGCCAACGACTGCTTTAGACGTATCCATTAAAATTGAGATCTTAAGCCTTTTAAAAGATTTACAAAAGAGCAGAAAATTATCGCTTTTATTAATTACTCACGATTGGAGCGTTGCAGAATACATGGCCGATCACGTCATGGTAATGTATGCTGGCAATGTTGTAGAGCAGGGAGAAGGTAAAATTATTCTGCAATATCCACGACATCCATACACGCAATCATTAAGTGCTTGTCGTCCCAGCTTTGCTTTAAGAAATAAAAATTTACCGACCATTGCATCAAATCAACATGTCTCAACGCTTAAAGGATGTATCTTTTCCAAATGCTGTCCTAAGTCTTTGGAGGTATGTTTTTCTGAAAGCCCTTCCTGGAAAAGCATTCGAGATGTTAAGGTAAAATGTCATTTAACAGATTTGCACGATGTTGTGAATGAAAGTGGTTCAGAAAAATTAAACATCAATGACAATAGTCAAGCAATAAGTGCAACTACAATACTTAAAATGAGCGATGTTAGCAGTGGGTACCCTATATACAAAGGATTTTTCCGAAGGTTTAGTCATATTAATGAGATTATTAAGAATATCAATCTATCAGTATGTGCATCGCAGACGGTAGCGCTTATTGGAGAATCGGGTAGTGGCAAGACAACAGTTCTTAGGACACTTATGAATTTGATAAACTGCTCAAAAGGCTCAATATACTACCATAGCAAGGAAAATAATAAATTAGGTAAAGTGCTTTCTCTGGAGAATTATAAAAATGATGTGCAGATGCTATTTCAGGATCCTTATAGTTCAATGGATCCAAAAATGAAAGTTGTTGATATCATTAAAGAGTCTTTGTCTCAGTGCCGAAAAAAAATTGATTATGATAAAAAAATTGATAACTTGCTAGAGCAAGTAGGATTAAACACAGAAGATAAATATAAGTTCCCACATCAGTTTTCTGGTGGCCAACGTCAGCGCATAGCTATAGCGCGGTCATTAGCCCCTGAGCCGCGTATGCTTTTGCTCGATGAACCAACCAGCGCCTTAGATGTTTCTGCTCAGGCAAGAGTTCTTAATTTATTCAAGGCACTACAAAAAAAATCTCAATTAGCGTATTTGCTTGTAACACACGATATATCTGTTGTTGCTTATATGTCTGATTATGTGGGTGTTATGTATCAAGGAGAGTTGGTCGAATATAATGATGTTTACAGTATAATTCATAAGCCAAAGCACCCCTATACTAAATCATTAGTCTATCGTAAAAAATCATGAGAAATATAGACATTAAAATTCATATGATTTGTCGTAAGCGTTGGTATGGCCCGAGTATGAAGTCTCTTGCTACTGACTAGTCAATTGTTGAGAGCATGGTGAATTTAGAAAAGCATTCATGTAATCTCAATATAACCCACTAACTTTATGGTTTAGTGTGGGTTTTTTTGTAGGGTTGGTTTTGTAAACCCTTCGTTGAATAAATCGAGTTTTTGATTGCCGCCAAGATTTATTGTAGGCAAAATTTAATGGGTATTATATTGTGGCATACCGAGTTGGTTGATTGTATTGATTATGGAACATTTGCCACCTACTTCCCGAGGTTGACGTTGTTTGGTTTTGGTGCTGATGTTGGGTCCGAAGAGTTGTTTGAAGCGAAACAGTGCGGTTTCAGCTAGACTACGGCGATGGTAGTTGTTTTTCTTCTTCCAATATTTCGAATCATGGAAACACACTTGTGATAATGCCTGGTTACGAAGTCGCCATGCCTCATCAATGGGAGGATGCCTCACGGCATTAGCCCGTGGGGGGAAGCAAGGTTTGGCACCAGCTTTGATGGTGGCTTGGTAACAACCATGGGTATCATAAGCACCATCAGCTGTGACTTGTTCGATGATATTCTGGGCGCTCACTTGCTGCAGTATGGTAGGTAATACTTCAGCATCATGAACATCATGAGAGGTTAACATCGCAGCCTCAATAGCATGATTAGCTTGATTGACATCTGGATGTAATTTTAACCACGTACGGCGTTTGTCTTGACCATGGCTTCGCACTTTCCATTCACCTTCACCATAGATTTCAATCCCGTTGAATCTACCACCAGATGCATGGGCTCGGAAGATGGGGCTGCTGCCATGATAGTCAAACTCAGTGTGGGTTGGCGTTGGCACAGCGAGGTATAGTTAGGCACAGGTAAGGACAATCCCATCATCTCAAAAAGGGATTGGACAAACCCTTGAGTCGCTCGCAGTGGTAACTTGAAGAGTGTTTTGATGGTGAAACAAAATTCAATGGCTGCATCACCATACAAGGTAGCTCGACCACGACTCATCATGGTATGAACACTCAACCATGATGAACACACTTCTGGACTCAGCCACACCGTTAAATTACCACGATTGACCAAAGCTTTGTTATAATCACGCTAGTTGCTGATGGGGTTTGTTGTCTTTTTAGGCATTTGATGACAGCAATTCCCGGCGAACAAAATTTAACCTAGGCAATTCCTAATAATTTCTAA
>CAYGTQ010000018.1:0-24577 GCA_964352915.1 uncultured Legionellales bacterium | reverse complement strand
TGGCGCGCCCGGAGAGATTCGAACTCCCGACCACCTGGTTCGAAGCCAGGTACTCTATCCAGCTGAGCTACAGGCGCGTATCGCCTATTATACTCAACACTAAAAATATTTCCACACAGAACTCAGGCATAATTGGTGGGCCGTGTAGGGTTCGAACCTACGACACATGGGTTAAAAGCCCACTGCTCTACCGACTGAGCTAACGGCCCAAAGGACTTATGATACAAAAAATTCACACATGATTACAAGCTTTTTACAACAATAATTACAACACACCGTAGCGAGCATCTCTGGTTGTAAGATGCCATGATGACTGCTTACGCTGACTTATAAGCGATAGACTTATAGTTTCTAAAAACTATAAGTCATTCAATCTGGTCAAATTTGAGTTTATTGGTAGTTAATTAGTGCCTCTGATCGTATCTCTTCGGACAATTGGCAGCTCTTTATCCAAAATTAACGTCTCTCTTTCGCTTGCATTAAGTAAAGATTTTAGAGCATGCATTAAAAATGAAGAAAATAAGACAATTAAAAGCCTCAAAACAAAAGCCGCGACAAAATACGTTTTAAACAGCTGTTCTAAAGGCATTGGTTCTGGGTGTAATAAATAAAAAGCCAGAAAAACAAAGATCCCATTATCAATTATGGATGATAGGGAAGTTGAAACAAATGATTTTAGCCAAAGCTTGGATGAAAAAATTGCTTTTATTCTCACATATATAGTAATGTCCAATAACTGACTAATTAAATAAGATGCAAGGCTTGCAAGAAAGATATTAGGCATTGGGATAAAAATCTGTTGGATAGACATATGTAAATTTGGACTAAATAAACCTGGTTCTGGCGAATAGCCAACGGTCAGTAACATAAAAAAAACTAAAATAAAGTTAGTAAAAAACCCAAGCCAAACACCTTTTCTCGCACTATCTTTCCCGTAACACTCTGTCAATAAATCAGTTGCTAAAAATGAAAAGCAAATAACCACCATACCCAATGCTAAAGGCTCTGGATAGCAACTTAAACTAATTGATTTTAGAACCTGAATGTTAACGATGATCATCGAAAGAATGATGAAAGCATAAATACCCACTAAGCGATAATAGTAAGTTAAAAATGCCAATACAATTGAACATAAGAAAAATTCAGCGACAAGCAGAAGCTCCGAAGGAACAGCATTTAATTGCTCAATAATAGCATTCATAAACTTAATTAATAATTTAACAGTTAAGTTTCATTAGTGTTGGTAGGTTTGGTTGTATCAGCAGTAGCTAGTAGCTCAGCTAATTTATTTTCAGCTAAAACAGCCACAGAGCTATCAGGATAATCTCTAATAATTTGACGCAAAGCTTGATTTGCGTCAGCATTTTTCTCATGGTGCATTAGGATATAAGCTTTCTTTAAGCGAGAGCCGGCCACTTTATTTGAGCGAGTATATTGATCAATAACTAATGTGAACGATTTGTCTGCCTCATCAAATTGGCGCATAGATAATAACAATTCTCCCAGCCAATAGTGTGCATTGGGCACCAATTTACTTTTTGGGTAGTGCTCAGCAAATTCACGAAAAGCGGTAATAGCTTTGGCATGTTGCTTTTTTTTCATAAATTTATAGGCTTTCTCGTAAGCATCATCTGCACTAAGTTGATTTGATGGGACTAAAATAGAGGGTCTAAGAGGTTTTTTTTCACTCAGTTGCTCATGGAGCTCTCTTGTAGTTGGCGCTTGAGCTGTGGACCCTATTTTATTCTTTAACTGTGCAAGCTCAAAAGTCTGATTTTCCAGAGCCCCTTTAATAGCCAACAGTTCTTGGTACTGGTGATCCATTTTTTTGATTAAGACTGATAAATCATAAGTAGCTGATACAGAGGATTTTGCGCTCGATTGCGCACTTTCAGCGGATCGTGCTGGGCCATGAATTACTGCTACACTCATAGTGAAAATCACTGCTAATTTTTTATATTGTTTCATCCCAATTCTCTATAAGTGAATTCAACACGTCGGTTTTTACCATGAGCTTGTTCGGAATTGCTTTTAACGGCTAATTTTTCTTTACCATAACTGACCAGTTTAATCTGACTCTCTTTAACACCTTGCAACCTTAAAATATCAACGACACTGATGCCGCGTTTTTCACCTAAAGTAATATTATACTCACGACTGCCCCTGATATCAGTGTGCCCTGCTACCAAAACTTTACTATTTGGATTCGCTCGCAAATATTCGGCTTGAATAGTAACTGAGCGGACATCATCCTCTGATAAACCACTGTTATCAAAATTAAAGTAATATATTTGATCGTAAGGTGCTTCAAACCTATGCGCAGAAAAGCTCGTAGCAAAAGATTTACGTCCTGCTATCCCAGTTGCTGTCGTTGTGCGCTTTGTCTCTAGCTGACCTGGCGACGAAGTTGACTTCATGTTTGTGCTTTGCACGCCTTTGCGCCAACACCCTGAAATCGTTAATGACACACTTAATAAACATATTAAAAACATCCGATACATATCTACTCTCCTATGATGCCATTATAGGGCCCCAAGCAGGCTCTTGAATTTGTCCTGAGCTATAAGGCAATGTCAGCTTTATTTTACCGTTTATTGAGACTAAATTTAAGATGTTATTTTTCTCTCTATGAGTTGAATAAATGACCAACTGTCCATTGGGAGAGACGCTTGGGGCTTCAGCAAAATCATCATCAGTCAATTGCGAGGTAGTCTGCTCATTTAAGTCCTGCGCATAGATGTTAAATTTGCCTTTATTCTTACCAAGATAAATTAATTGCTTGCCATTGGGACTCACATTAGGGCTTACATTGTATCGCCCGACATGAGTTACTCTACTCACTTTATTAGAGCTCAAATTCATATAGTAAATCTGTGGACTACCTCCTCGATTGGAGGTGAAATACAACCCTTTACTATCCAGTGACCAAGCAGGCTCAGTATCCGTATAGCCACCTCTGGTTAATTGTTTAAAGCGTTTTGTAAGCAAATCATAGAGGTAAAGTTTTGGTGCGCCAGATTTTGACAGCACAACGGCCAACTTTTGGCCATCCGGTGACCATGCAGGGGCTCCATTAATGCCAGGAAATGAGCTCACTAATTGCCGCCGCCCAGAAACCACATCAATAATAAATATTTCTGCTTGTTTGTTTTCAAAAGATACGTAAGCCAAACGTTTGCCATCTGGTGACCATGTAGGTGACATCAAAGGTTCGTGTGAAAGTAGCAAAGTTTTAGCGTTGTAACCATCTGCATCAGCAACCTGCAAGTGGTAGCTCTTATCTTCCCCATCTCCAGAAACCAGAACGTAAGCGATGTTGGTGGAAAATATCCCTTTTAATCCTACTGTATGTTTATAAATCAAATCACTAATATGATGGGCCAATTGACGAAACTCACTCTTAGACACATCAAAATTTTTTCGAAACGCCACATATTGGTCGCCGGCTGCATCAACCAAATGTACTGAAACACGATATTTGCCATGATCACGTTTCGTAACCTTACCAATTAACATATATTCGCCGCCCCATTTAAACAGTTTTTGGCGGCTGATGTCATTGGCACTGTCGATAGTCTGATTGTTAGGCACATTGAATATATTAAATTCGCCGCTGTTCTGCAGGTTATTACGAATAATGCGGCCAAGCTGAAATTTATCTTCCAATTCTTCAAGCCCGGAAAAATGCCCGAGGATTATTGGTATAGGCTTTTCCGTGCCTTGGGTTAGCTCTAGCTCAAGTACTGACCAACTTGTTGACATTGTTAAAAGCAAAAAGAAGCCTAAGCCAATATGTTTGATCGTATTTTGAGCATAATACTTCATTTTAGTTTCCCTACACCATTGCAAAATAAAACATGTCTCAAATCAAGTATATATGCTATTTGTGCCAATGGGCAATTTATAAAAATCTACATGAATTATCTAAAGAATTTAACTTCATAAATGCTTGGTTGATTGTGAAATCAGTCCTGTGGCCTATTATGTACCCTAAATTTAGAAAAACACTTTTATCACGAGGAAAATTTATGTCTTAGCTTCCAGTTGTTCCCTCTTTTTAGATGTTTTTTTAACCACTGTTTAATCACATCTACTGGCGGATAAAATGTTAAAATTGACAGCTTTTACAAATCGTAGAGCATGCTTAAAAAGAATATCAAAAGAGTAGTTCAACTGATGCAATTGATTTTACAATGTAAATGTTTTCTAAAATTTATCTAACTTATAGAATTAAAATGCCACATATAATTTAAATTACTCTGCTTGGCTTGAAATTTAAGCGAAACTTCTTCAACTGTACAGCCAAATCAGCTTTCTCTGGCATGGGTAATGGCGATGCTTTGTAAACGGCAGCAATAGCAGCATGGTCAAGTGTCTTATCACCACTGCCTGAAACCAATTTAACGCTAAGCACATCACCTTGGGGCCCTAGTTGTATTTCAAGCTTACACTTGATGCCAATATGAGCATCAGTAATGCGCCAGTGCTGCTGTATTTGAGACGTGATGAGCGACAAATATTTATCAAGCTCTTTTTGTTGAGAAGCGGTTAATTGATGAGATTCTCTCGCTTGTTGCTCCTTTTGCTTAGCATTTGCTTCTTGCCTAGCTTTTTCTGCTTGCATGGTTTTTACTTTTTTTTTTCAAGCTCAGCCTTGATAGTAGCTATTCTTTTTTTTATACGAGTAAGGTCTTTTTGAGAAAATTTTTAAATTTTATAAATTTTATCAATTTCGGATTTAACTGATTGCTTTTGTTTGGAGTGCTTATTTTGTAATTCTTGATATTCTTTTTTAAGCGATTCCAAGCGGTTTTCTTCCTTAATACGGGCTTGATTAGCGCTGGCAATTTCTGCTTTAGCCATGCGTTTTTTATGTTGAAGTTTTTCATCTTTGACTTTCAGATGTTGCATGGCTTGTTGCACTTTATTAGCATCTATAGTTGCTACAGGGATCATGCTGCTGTGAGATGGTTTCGTATTAACTGGAGTTTTATTATCTTCAACACCTATGCTAAAAATAGCTACAAACACAATGTGCAACAAAATTGAATATAAAATAGCTATCCTGTAGCGATAAGCAAATGCATAAATTTGATGTAATTGATTCATGGTTACCCTTGCGTTGGTTCAGTCATCAAGCCAATCCCTTTTGCTCCAGATTTAGAGAGTAAAGATACCGCTTGCATAACATGTTGATAACTGCTGCCACCATCACCTCTGACAAAAACTGGCAATGGTACTTTTTTCTGATGAGCATAAGCGAGCTTTGCAGCAACATATACCATAAGTTCATCAGGCTTTAAAGGTCGTTGCGGCTCATCGACAAAATTTAAATACAGTTGACCAATTTTGTCTACACTGAGGATAATCGGTGTTGATGCTGTGGTATCAATAGCTTGGCCTTCTGTCTTGGGTAAATTAATTTGGATGCTTTGATGCATCAAAGGTACAGTCACCATAAAAATCACTAGAAGCACCAACATCACATCAATGTAGGGTACAACGTTAATTTCTGAAAATTGCTTTCTTCTTTTGGACATAAAGTATTAATCTTTTGTTTGTAGTTCCAATATATTAAGAAGTTCTTTGCAAAACATATCATATTCATGTTCAACTTCAGTCAAATGACTGTAAAACCAGTTGTTAGCAATCACAGCTGGAATGGCCGCAAACAGACCGATTGCTGTAGCTACCAAAGCTTCTGATATGCCTGGTGCTACCATAGAAACTGTCGCATGCTGCACTTGTGATAAGCTTTGTAAGGCATGCATGATTCCCCAAACAGTGCCAACCAACCCAATGTAAGGGCTGACTGAGCCAATAATAGATAACCATTGAATACGGCGTTCTAAACGATCAACTGTTCCAATTTGTACAATTTTCATTGCTCTGCAGACTTGTTCTGAGCAAATGTCTTTGTCACTACCTGCTTGCTTAAGGCTGTTTACTCGTAAAAACTCTTTAAACCCTGCTACAAACAGGCTTGCCAATCCATCATCTGTAGTTTGACGATGATGAGTATAAATATTGGTTAAATCTGATGCAGACCAAAACTGTTGTTTAAATTCCCTAATATTGCGTCGAATTTGACCAAACCCAGAGATGTTATGAAAAATTATTATCCACGATAAGACAGAAAAACCAACCAAAACTAGCATAATTAACTGAACAAAGAAGCTAGCATGTGCAAAATAATCCCAAAGACTCATGTTAAACCCCTTTGAATAATTCAATACATTAATTATACAACAGTTTTAAAAAATTGGCGCTTTATCTGCAGTAAATCCTGATAATCATTTTAAGGTTATGATGAATGGCTAAGATGGGCCATATGTTCACTCACTTGCTTAGGGATCTTCAAGCCAAAATGCTGATAAGCTCTTTGGCTTGCGATGCGTCCTCTGGGCGTTCTTAATAAAAAGCCATTTTGAATAAGGTAAGGCTCTATCACTTCCTCAATTGTGCCTCGTTCTTCACCAATGGCCGCTGCAATACTTTCAACACCCACAGGCCCTCCATCGAATATATTAATTATAGACTTTAAAAGTTTGCGATCCATTTGGTCAAGCCCGAAGCTGTCTACATCCAATAAGTCTAATGCATCGCAAGTTAATGAATGGTTAGCTTGGCCTTGAGATTTCACCACTGCAAAATCACGTACACGTCGCAACAAACGATTAGCAATTCTTGGTGTACCTCGCGCACGCTTAGCAATTTCTATGGTGCCTTCTCTCTCAATATCAAAATTAAGAATGCGAGCTGATCTGATCACAATTTCAGTTAGCTCTTCAAGTTCATAGTATTCCAAGCGCTGCACAATACCAAAGCGATCACGAAGAGGTGACGTCAGCAAGCCAGCTCGTGTTGTTGCCCCAACCAATGTAAAAGGTGGTAAATCTATTTTAATTGACCGAGCAGCAGGCCCTTCCCCTATCATAATATCAATTTTATAGTCTTCCATTGCTGGATATAAAATTTCCTCTACTGCTGGGTTTAAACGATGAATTTCATCAACAAAACATCATTAGCTTCTAAATTGGTTAAAAGCGCTGCCAAATCGCCTGCTCTCTCCAGAACAGGGCCAGAGGTTTGTTTTAAATTTGAATTGGTCTCATTAGCAATGATGTTAGCCAAGGTTGTCTTTCCAAGTCCTGGCGGGCCAAAAATCAACACATGATCAAGAGGTTCCTTGCGGAGATGAGCTGATTGAATAAATATTTCTAATTGCTGTTTGACTTTAGCTTGGCCAATATAATCTGCCAATAATGTTGGTCGAATAGCTCTGTCAACAACCTGCTCTTCATCAGGGGCAATCTGTCTTACAACACTGTCTACTTCAATCATGCACTCACCCTCATTCGACCTAATTTTTGTAATGCTGTTTTAACAATTTCTTCAGGTTTGCTATCAACCATATCCCTTAAATCGGATAGAATTGGTGAAAATTCATGTGATTTATACCCCAGGGCAATTAACACATTGGTGACTTCTTGAAATACACTACTATTTGATGGTTTTTTAAATGGCTTGATTCCTGAAACTTTAAAACAGTCACCACTTATTTGAATTTCATCTTTTAAAGCATCCTGCATTTCAATGACTAAGCGTTCTGCTGTTTTTTTACCAATCCCAGGTAGCTTTACTAGGCGCTGCGAGTCATTGCTTCGAACACAACCTATAAAGTCTTCGGGTAACATACTGGAGAGTATTGAAAGTGCTAATTTCGGACCTACTCCGTTGACTTTAATCAAGGCACGAAATAAAGAGCGCTCTATTTTATTAGAAAATCCATATAAAGTGTGTGCATCTTCTCTAATTACTGAGTGTATCAATAGAGAAATCTGACTGCCTACATCAGGCAACGCATCCAAGGTGAATGATGAAATTTGAACCTCATAGCCTAATCCATGTGTATCAATAAGCACTTGCTGAGGTTGCGTTTCAAGTAAGATGCCTGTTAATTGACCTATCATGCCATTCTCCTTCGCCGCAAACGGCTGCCTGTTTTTAGCATTGGACTCTGTCTAATTTGAGCGTGGCAAAGTGCCACAGCTAGACCATCAGCTGCATCACTTTGCAAACTACCTGATAGCTTAAGCAAGTGCAAAACCATTTGTTGAATTTGGGTTTTGCTTGCAGCGCCATAACCCGTGACCGTTTTTTTGATTTGTTTTGCTGAATATTCATGAACTGTAGGCAAATGCAGACTGGCTGCAGCAATAGCTGCTCCGCGAGCCTGACCCAATTTTAAAGCAGAATCAGGGTTAAGATGTACAAAAACTTGCTCGATGGCTGATTCTTCAATTTGATGTGTACAAACCACTTCTTGTATGCCAGTAAAGATCTGTTTTAATTTCTCTGATAAGGTTAAGTTTTGAACACGGATACATCCACTTGTCACGTAAAGCACATCTTTACCTTGAGTTGACACGACACCGTAACCAGTTATTTGAGATCCAGGATCGATGCCTAGTATGATTGCCATGGCTCTTATGATTCGTTGTTTATAATGACCATAACATCTTAACTATATTGGTAGCGCAATTCAAACTGGAATGGTTTCAGCACTAACCGTCTGGAAACTGAGCATTTGTATGAACTTGTTGCACATCATCCAGCTCTTCTAATGCATCAATAAAATGTTCTACTTTTTCAATATCATCATCAGCAAGAGAGATCTCAATGGTGGGTTTCACAATGATTTCTATCGAATCTGCTTCAAACCCTTCTTGCAGCATCAACTGGTATACTCTGTGAAGATCTTGCGGCGCTACCACAACTTCTAATATGCTGTCAGAAAGTGATATATCCTCTGCCCCAGCATCAATAGCAAATTCAGTCAATTTTTCTTCATCAACAGATTCAAGAGGAAATAGTAAAATGCCTATACGTTGGAAAAGATAAGCCACGCAACCATCTACACCTAAACTACCACCATGTTTTGAAAAAGCATGCCTGACTTCTGCCACACTTCTATTTTTATTATCTGTCATGCATTCAACTATGACTGCTGTGCCTTTAGGACCGTATCCTTCGTATTGAATTTCAAAATATTTGTCACCACCTGTCCCGGCACCACGCGCGATCGCTTTATCAATGGTGTCTCGTTTCATATTAGATTTTAGCGCACGGTTAACTGCATCCCGCAAACGTGCATTAGATTCCGTATCTGGGCCTCCCATACGGGCTAGAACGACTATCTCTCTGATATGTCTAGTGAAAACTTTAGAGCGTTTAGCGTCTTGTGCGCTTTTTCGAAAGCGAATATTAGCCCATTTACTATGACCTGCCACAACTTATCTCCTTAACAATCGCTATGCGTTTGCTCAATCTTAAGTTTTAATTCTTTTAAATGTGATTCATCGATCTTCGCTGGGGCTTCCGTCATAGGGCAATTAACAGATTGAGTCTTAGGAAAGGCTATCACTTCTCTGATAGAATCAGATTTTGTCATCAACATTGCGATCCGATCGATCCCAAGAGCTATGCCGCCATGAGGAGGGCAACCATAAGATAAAGCTTGCAAGAAAAACCCAAATTTTTCATCTATTTGCTCTTTAGTAAGGCCTAAAATCTTAAATATTTTTTCTTGCCAAGAACGTTTATGAATACGAATCGAGCCACCACCAATTTCAAAGCCATTCAAGACAATATCATAAGCACGTGCCAATGCATGATTAATTTCACTGTCTTTGTATTCTTTATCCAATGGCAAATCTGGAGCTGTAAATGGATGATGAGCTGGAGAGATCTGAGCACCATCAATGTCAAAAAGAGGCCAATCAACAACCCATAATAAGCGCCAGGTATCTTCTTCGTATATATTTAGCTGCTTAGCGCATTCAATTCTAAGTGTTGCCATTAAGTCATAAGCTTGCTTTTTAGGGCCTGCAACTAAAAGTATGACGTCCCCATTCTCTGCTTTTGTTTTACTCAGTAACTCAGATGCTATTGAATCACTTAAAAATTTGGCCAAGGGGGATTGAAGGCCAGAAATCCCTTGGGCCATATCATTGACTTTTAAGTAGGATAGACCTTTCAAATTTTTTTCAATAGCATATGTATTGTAATCGTCTAACTGCTTACGAGATAGTTGATTGCCCGCGGGTAACCTAAGAGCTAGGATTGTTTGAAACTCATCTTGAGCTGCTTTGGCAAAAATTTTAAAATCACTTTGTTTAAAAGCCGGTGAGAGTTCTGCCAAGACCAGAGGTGAACGCAAGTCTGGTTTATCTGTGCCATATTGTTCCATAGCATCTTGATAACTGATCCTTTGAAATGGAGTCTGGAGCTTGACATCAAGTAGTTGCTGAAATAAAGCCACCAGCAGTATTTCGGTTAATGATTGAATATCCAACTCGTCGACAAACGACATTTCAAGGTCAAGCTGAGTGAATTCAGGCTGGCGATCTTGTCTTAAATCCTCATCTCTGAAACATTTAACAATTTGATAGTAACGTTCAAACCCTGACATCATCAAAACTTGTTTGAATAATTGTGGTGATTGTGGCAATGCAAAAAATTTCCCTGGATTGATACGGCTAGGCACCAGATAATCACGCGCTCCCTCTGGCGTGGCTTTAGTTAGCATGGGGGTTTCAACCTCAACGAATTGTTCAGAGCTCAGAACTTGTCGAAATATTTGATTTAACTGTGAGCGGAACCTAATACGGTGCTGCATGTCACTGTTGCGCAAATCCAAATAACGGTATTTCAACCTCACTTCCTCAGATATGCTCATGGTATTATCAATGGGGAATGGAATAGGCTGTGATTCATTTAAAATTATGATATTTTCTGCGATCAACTCTATTTCACCTGAAGGGAGCTCTGGATTACGCATGCCGTCCGGGCGTAATGAAATGGTGCCTTTTATTTGCAATACATATTCTGAGCGTATGCTTTCGGCAATTTGAAATAAATCCTTTTGTTCAGGCTGGCAAACAACTTGCAATAAACCTGTATGATCGCGCAAATCGATAAAGATAACGCCTCCGTGATCACGGACATGATGTGCCCATCCACACACCAAGATGTTTTCCCCTAGGTGTGTTTTATTAATTTGATTATGAGCTTTTCTTTGCATAATAAACCTTAAATTAATTACTCAGGCTGTACGACACCTAATGAAATAACCATCTTCAGTGCTTCATCTACAGACATATTCAACTCTACAATATCACTTTTAGGAACTGCCATAATGAAGCCTGATGTAGGATTTGGTGTGGTTGGAACAAAAACTACAAGATTTTTATTTCCCGTTTTCCGATCAATTTCAGAAACTCCACTACCAGTTAAAAATCCAATGCTCCATATACCTTTTCTTGGGTACTCAATTAGGACAACTTTTCTAAATGAGTTACTGTTGTCAGCAAAAATAGTTTCAGCTACTTGCTTGACTGCATTATAAATCGTACGAACCAAAGGGATGCGTCCCACCAGGTTTTCAGCTATGTATACAATACGTTTGCCAATAAAATTTGTTGCAAAAATACCTGTACCAAGCACCACAAAAACTGAAACCACAATGCCAACTCCTGGGACATGCACACCCAATAATATATCCGGGTGGTATGCTGTTGGCAGCATTGACATACTATTGTCCATCAATCTGACAATAAAACGAATCACTGCGAGCGTTGCCCAGATTGGCAGCCAAACTAATAAGCCTGTGACCAGATAGCCTCTAATGCCTTTATAATTCATAATTTATGTACTTGTTTTAGTGGGAGATTTTTCTTTTGCAACTATCTTAGAAGCTGATTCATTTTTCTTCTCAGAGGATTGCGTCTTTTCTTTAACTGGCTTGGAATTATCAGCTGGTTTACTGCTGCCCTCTTCAGGCTTGCTACCTTTCTTATCTTTAAAATCTGTCACATACCAGCCATTACCTTTTAACTGGAAGCTTGTTGAGGAAATCAATCTATTAAGTTCGGTTTTTTGGCATTTGGGGCATATTGGAGCTTTTTCATCAACTCGTTTGTGAAAAATTTCTAACTGGTGATTGCAGTAATTACACTGATATTCATAAATGGGCATGATAACCTCTTCAATTTCTCTATTAATATGATTGCATAAAATGCTTGTCTACAAAGCATAGGCCTGAGCATTTTTTTTACATTATAGCCAAATTAACAGACGAGGTAAATAAGGATGTGGCGCAAAATGGTAGCATGAACCAAGCGATGATTTAATCGGTCAATTAAAGGCCTGAAAAGACTAAAAAAAATCTTTTATGCTCTTTTTAAATTCTTAAAGTTAATTTTTAGCCAATACGTTCTAGGGCATCGATGCAATTGATGAAGCACTGATTGTTTGAGAGCTTTGCCCTACCGTAACTGTTCGATTTTTAGTATCGTAATTCGCATTCACTGTTACAACAATCTCTGCTCCTGGAGCGAGAACTGTTTTAAAGCTTTCACCATAATCGCTCAAGGCTATGTTTTCATTATCGCCATATAGGATAAGCATAGAGCTTGGTGGCCAAAAGTCAAAGACAAAAGTATATTCAACAGTCTGAGACAATGCCTTTGAAGCCAAAGAGCATACAAAGCCAGTAAACAGCACAAATGTCTTAAAAGTGGTTTTAACCATAATCTGAACCTCATCGAATACCTTATGAATCAGACTATATAACGATGATATGACTTATACAACTGTACAAAATCATAAAAAGAGCTACCCTTTGCCACCATAAGGGCGTTGGTAAATCTGTAAATTAAAAGCTGATAGCACTGCCAATATATGCTCAATTATGCTGGCTTGAATAGACTCATAGCAAGACCGATCTGTGGTTTTGGTGTAGCAATATACCTCTATAGGTAAGCCATTTTCATTAGACGCCAACTGCCTTGCTAAAATTGTGAAGTCATGGCTAATGCCTGCATGATCCCGTAAAAATTTATCGATATAATCAAGCAATATTTCCATATTGGTGTGCATATAACCGTATTGTTTTAAGTCAACGTGCGAAGAAATCAATGTGCGGTTTTAATTGCTTAAGCAATGTCTCATCGCAAAACGCCAAGTGCTCCATATTAATATGAACGGCACGTTTAATGCGCCTAACTCCTGTTTCTTGCATCCCTCTCCAATTTTTTGCAGTGGAAGACAGCAGCGCATACGTTGGGATAGTCACCATAGTTTTATCAAAATTTCTTATTTTGACGGCGCTTAACGCAATTTCAATCACATTGTCATCTGCTCCATAATTTGGCATTGTGATCCAGTCACCTATACAGACCATATCATGGCTGGTTAGTTGAATGCATGCCGTAAAACCCAACAATATATCTTTAAAAACCAACAAAATAATGGCAGTCATGGCTCCAATCCCTGTCAACAATGCCCAGAGAGATTTACCCAAAATAATTGAAAAGCCAACGACTACAGCTAACAAGCAAATAATAAGCTTAGCAATTTGGGTATAGCTCTTGATAGGCCTACGATATGCAATGGCCAACTTGTTATATATTTCTTCAGTTACATTAATTAATGCAACATAGAGCTTCCGGCAATTATGATAACAAAAGCATAAGATATGTCTTGTTCAATGCCTGCGCTCAAAATTTACAAGTGGCGCCAATGAAGCATGACTTATCTCAATCCATTGAATGAATAACACAACAACATCAAATTACTTACAAATGTTCCTCAGCTGAATCACGTCTACGCCTGCTCCTTAGAGCTCATAATATATTCAAAAAATTGAGAGTTATTCAGGTTTAATTCTTTGAAAATTTCAGTCGCTTTGTCCCATGCTCCTGCTTGCTTGATGCTATCTACAATGAGCTTAAATCCCTTTTCTTCGTTTTTTTCATGTCCCCAGCCATGAATCAAAGCCAGTCCATGCAGCCGTTTGGCAAGGATATGTCCTTGCTCTTCAGCTGCCATCATGTAGGCGTAAGCTTCATTAAAGCATGTTTTAGCATATTCTTCATGAATATTAGCGCCATAAAATGACTTTTGTACTGTCAGCCAGAAATTTCCTCTCTCAAAAAAATGCTTCCCCAATAGATATTGTGACTCAATATCATTTAAATTAGCTGCGGCACGATAACCTTCCTGGATATATATTGCTGACTCAGGGCAATGCTTACTAAAGCGTCTTTTCTGATAGAATGCAATTAACTTTTTGTGCAGTGCCGCCTCTTTCGCAATTTCAGAATCAGATACTGTGTTTTTCTGTCGAAATTTATACAGCACATCTATTTTTTTGCGCATGCTGTTCAGGCGCCAATTTGTTAACCATTTCATAATGCATTATCTCCGAGCTTGCACTGCTTATTCTAAATTAACTATAGCAAATCTGAATCAGTTTAATGCGCCACTCTATCTGAATCACGTTGACACCGTGCACTGCTCAACTGGTATAATGAGAATTCAAAAGACATTTAGCTTTTAATTTAAACAAGAACACAAAAAAAATGACTCTTATTAGTACAATGCCAGCATGGGAATGGTTATTGATCAGCGCTCTGCTCATCAGTTGCCTCGGACTTTTGCTACACCACCGCACCACCCGGCAACAGAGTACGCGCCAAGAAGAACTGACTCAGCTCAAAGAGTGGCTGTTGCAGCAAATACACAGCAACCAAAACGAAAGCCATCAATCATTAAGCCAACAAGTGTCGAATTTAGCTAATCAGGTACAAACTGGTTTAAATCAACAACTTTCACAAAATAGTGGGCATATTCACCAGTCTATCACACAATTCAAAAATACTTTGGATAAGCAGTTAGGCGACAGTTTACAGCAGAGCCAAAAAACTTTTCATGATGTGTTGCAAAGATTAACTATTATTGATCAAGCACAAAATAAATTACAACAACTATCCACACAAGTCGTAGACTTGCAGCAACTTCTGAGTAATAAACAAAAACGAGGTTATTTAGGTGAAGTGCAATTGATGCAGATTTTACAAGACTCACTACCCGAGAGTTGTTATAAAGTCCAACACACTTTATCAAATAATAAAAGAGTAGATTGCTTACTGATGCTGCCATCCCCCACCGAGCCATTGGCTATAGATGCAAAATTTCCATTGGAAAATTATCAAGAAATCCAAAAACACATAACTGATGCAACAAAACACCAACAAGCAAAGCAAAAATTTGAAAAAGATCTAAAATCTCATATCGACGCTATTTCTCAAAAATATATTATTCCAGGAGAGACTGCGAAACACGCAGTTATGTTCATACCTTCTGAGGCCATCTTTACTGAAATATGCGCGCATCATTTAGCTATTTTACAGTATGCAAACAAGCACCATGTGTGGATAGCCTCACCCACAAACTTAATGGCCTTACTGCATATCGCACATTCTGTCATTAAAGACCATGTGCAAAGCCAGCAAACAACGCTTATTCAAAACCATTTAAAATTGTTGGAAACTGATTTTATCAGATTTCAAAAGCGCCTAGGATTGCTAGCTACTCATATAAAAAAATCTCAAGAAGATGTGGATGGGATATCTATTTCCGCACAAAAAATTATTAACCGTTTTGCTCAAATTGGACAAGTAAACATAGATGATGATTCTTAATTAATTTAAGGTTTTAAATTTAAAGTAGAACGCATCTATGACACTTGAAACTCTGTCAACAACCCTAGAGATATCCATTTCGCTATGTTTTTCCAGACCAACTCCACCACGTCTTGTTCCGGGTAAAAATCGCTCCAATATTCGCAAAGATCACTGATACAATATTCTTGTTCAATTTGAGAAAGTAGCGTTGTTTCAATGGATGAAACAGAACGAAAATGCGCAGTTAAGTCATGTCGCCATACCAGCCATGAGTGAGGTATGTGATAGTTGATGACTTTATGGCATTCGTTCACATTATCCGTCTCAAAACAATGTGGAACGCTATAATTTAAATTAAACACCTGGACGCCAGGTGCCGCTTTAAAGATTAATTTTGGCCAATCATCAGCAACAATTACCCTCAAATCCTCTTCTAATACACTTGGAAAGTCTGCTACAAATGCTACTTGGTTCAAGGCTCGCTCAAAATAAGCAAGCTCCGACAATAAAAATTTTTGATTCATGGAACTTTGTTTTAGAAATAGCGACAACTCTTTCCCTAAATCAAATAAAGCGTAATCTTGAGATGGGTAAGATGCAATGTACGCATAACATAATTCTTTAAATTCCTCATACCCCATATATTTGCATAACACCGGGTAATCTGATTGCATGATATCGAACAATCGGCCTGTGTAGCCTTCTCTGTAGACTTCTAATCGCTCACGCCCCACCTCTGGTGGCAAATACTTATGAATTTCATTCGAGTTTAACAACATATGATGTTGCAGAGCATATTGAATGAGCTGTAATGATGAGGTCAAGAGGCTTCTCGTTGCATAGTCAAAGTTTCCTCAAAGAGCCTCTTCGCGTGCATAAGCTCGTGGTGCAACACTGGAAATTCAGGTATGTGGTCATCTCTTTCAATCATGGTAGATACTTCGCCAAAACGCTCTAAGGCATATTTGTATAAATTCCACACTTCGTCAATGATATCATGATCATGGGTATCGATGATAAAATCCCCTTTATTACAATGTCCTGCCAAATGGAATTGCTGAACTCTTTCTACTGGGATGTGGTCGATATATTCTTTGGCCTCATAACGATGATTATACCCACTTACAAATATGTTATTAATATCCAACAATAAATAACAATCAGCTCGCGTTGCAAGCTCGGTTACAAACTCCCACTCTGTCATTTCTGATTGTTTATAAGTAATATAACTTGAGACATTTTCAAGTAAGATGCGACGCCCCAGGAAATCCTGTACTTGAGCGATCCTGTCAACCATATGGTTCAAAGCTTCCTCAGTGTAAGGAACTGGAAGTAAATCATGCATGTTGGTGTTTTCTACACCTGTCCAGCAAATATGATCAGAAATCCATTTAGGCTGACAATGCTCAGCCAACTGTTTCAGATCTTTTAAATAACCCCAGTTGAGGGGATCGACACTGGCAATTGAAAGTGACACACCATGCATTACCACTGGATACAATTCTGTCACCTGATCGAGGTAATAAAGAGGTTTTCCACCAGGGACTAGGTAGTTCTCTGTGATAATTTCAAACCAATCAACATCAGGCTTGTGCTCTAAAATATACTCATAGTGCTCGCTTCTCAACCCAAGTCCAAATCCTAGATAAGGGAGCTTTTCTCTCATACCACTAACCGCTTAAAATTTGTGCCCAAGTGCGCAACAATGTGCGCACTTGGAGAAGCCTAACTAAGAATTAGTGCTTACAACCACTGTTGCCTTTACAGGCGCTGCGTCCTTTGCAAGCAGAACGTGTTTTAGCTGATTTGCAGCCATGATGAGTTTTGCAGCCCTTCATAGATGCAGATGCACGATCAGACTTATGAGCGCTTGAAGTGCTGTTATAACAACCAGACAAAAAGGCTGCTGCCACGCTGGTAGCTAACACAACGCCGAGAGTTTTTGATTTTTTCATTGGTATATTCCTTATACGTACGTAAACTAACTATTAATTTCCACATTCAATGAATGTTGGATAATTATACTGTAGACGTTTTTCTACCTGTAATGCAAGCAAAGCCTGAAAAAAGTGTGTATTTCCACAGTATTGTGTCAACTTAGCTGCTAACTCATGCCTCATAGTAAGCACTAAACTTTCGCTTAGATTAATTATTTTGCAAACATGTTTGAGTTAAATCAAGCAATTCACGAATAGCTACAAAAAACATGGTGAAATTGACTGACTCAGCAGCACGAATATCGCTTAATATCTCTTGCCAACGATTAATTAAAAGTTGATATTTATCTGACCACGCCGCAAGCTGTTCGTCCACGTCATCAAATTGCTCGGAAAACTGATAAATGCCAATGCTTAGCTGGCGTTGCTGCCAATCCATATCATCTCTTAATGCCTCACGGCTAAGCCCTTCCCAATAGCTACCAACAGAATGAGAAATGACTTGCCCTCTCATCCAACTTAAATTTAAATGCTCCCCAACAGCAAAGTAAATTTTCATAAAGCGCTCTATGTTCAATTCATGTTTCTGAGTCGCATCAGCAATTTCAAGCGAAACCTGCATAACCCTAGTTGAAGCTAAAGTACGTGCTAAATGCTCAGGAATGACCTTATCTGAAGCCAATTGCCTATACATTTCTTCGTAATGGGCCAGCTCCGAGCCTACTGCTGCATCAGCGACAGATTCTTGCAATTTTAAAATAGTTGGCTTGAATGCAGCCACAATTGCATCCACATCAAACGATTGACGCCTATGTCTCAAAAACCATCGTGTGCTTCTACGCATTAACCGCACAATTAAAATCAGCATGCTGTGTTGAGCATCACTGGAAATTTTATTATCTAAGCTATCAATCACCTGCCAAAGATCAGCTACGCCAAAAATTTCCCGGCTTGCTGCGTAAGCACGCACAATAGCTGGTATAGGAGCTCCCGTTTCGTCATGAAGCCTGTTAACAAAAGCAAAGCCCATTTCATTGACCATATCATTGCTCAGTTGTGTCGCAATAATTTCTCTACGAAGGCTATGTTGCGCCATGTAATTTGTATATTTATTACGAAGAGGCACAGGGAACTCTTGCTCCAGTGCTTTGAAGAAAAATGGATCTTCTGGTATGTCTGAATTTAATATACCCTCTTTTAAGTCAATTTTAGCATAAGCAAGTAAAACTGATAAAGCAGGTTTACCTAAGCCTACACCATTTTGTTTGCGCTCCAGCATGGCTTTGTGATCAGGTATAAATTCCAACTCACGATTGAGCTTGCCACTTTGTTCCATATGATCAATATAGCGGCTATGAAGCTCAAAATTACTGATGGCCTGCGCTGCAGCTAAACTTACTGCTTGAGTTTGGTCGTAGTTATTTTTAAGAACCAAATCAGCTACTTCATCAGTCATTTTTGCTAACAATTCATTCCTTTGTTTTTCTGTCATATCGCCATTGTTAAGCGCATCATTTAGCAAGATTTTAATATTGACCTCATGATCTGAGCAATCAACACCCGCGGCATTGTCAATAAAGTCGCTATATATATAACCATCATTTAGCGCATATTCCATTCTAGCTCGTTGAGTGCAACCAAGGTTACCACCTTCCCCTACAACTCTACAGCGTAACTGAGATGCATTAATACGAATAGAATCATTTGCCCTGTCACCAACATCCAGATGGCTTTCATTGATGCTTTTAACAAAGGTACCAATTCCACCATTCCACAATAAATCTACAGGAGATTGTAATATTGATTTAATTAAATCATTGGGTATGATTTTATCGACCTCAATGCCTAAGGCCTTTTGTGCTTCTTTCGATAGCTTAATTGATTTATCTTGTCTACTGAAAATACCGCCACCTTTTGACAAGCATTTTTTGTCATAATCAGACCAACTTGATCGAGGTAATTCGAACAGTCTTTGACGCTCTTTAAAGCTTATGCCTGGATCAGGATCGGGATCGATGAATATATGCAGATGATTAAATGCAGCAACTAACTTAATTTGATCCGAAAGCAGCATGCCATTACCAAAAACATCTCCTGCCATATCACCAATACCTATGACAGTGAATGGTGTTTCTTGAGTATTATGATCCAGTTCACGAAAATGCCGTTTCACCGACTCCCATGCACCACGCGCAGTTATGCCGATTTTTTTATGGTCATAGCCTGTAGAACCACCTGATGCAAATGCATCATCCAACCAAAATTGATATTCCCTGGAGATTTCATTGGCAATATCTGAGAACGTAGCTGTTCCTTTATCAGCGGCCACGACCAAATAAGGATCGTCTTCATCATATCGAACCACATTATCTGGTGGAACAATTTGACCATTAATTTGGTTATCAGTAATGTCTAATAATCCTCTGATAAAATTCTGGTAGCATGCAACACCTTCTTTATAAATTTCTTCTCTGCTCCCATCTGAAGGCAAACATTTTGGATAAAAACCACCTTTTGCACCTGCAGGCACAATAACAGCATTTTTAACCACTTGAGCTTTCATCAAGCCTAAAATTTCAACTCTAAAATCTTCTCTTCGATCAGACCATCGAAGCCCTCCCCTAGCAACTTTAGCACTGCGAAGATGCACTCCCTCGAATCTAGGAGAATATACAAACACCTCAAACATAGGCACAGGTAATGGTATGTCAGGAATTAATTGGGGATCTAATTTAAATGATATATATGACTTTGAGTTTCCAAATTTATCCACTTGATAATAATTAGTTCTAATTGTAGCCATAATTAGATCTAAGAAACGCCTTAAAATCCTATCTTCATCTAAATTTGAAACTGAATTGATTTTTTCAATTATCTTATCCTTTATCTCAGCAACAACTTCCTCATTTCCTTTGGATATTTTAGGGTTGAAACGGTTATGAAAAAGATCCATCAGCTCTTTAGAAATTTCCATTTGCCCTGTCATAGTCTCTTCAATATATGACTGGCTGAATTGAAATCCAATTTGCTGCAGGTATTTAGCATAAGATCTTAATGCTGCAATTTCTTTCCAATTAAGACTTGCATTTAAAACTAGATTATTAAACTTGTCGCACTCTGCCGCACCAAACCAAACCTGTCGAAAACATTCCTGAAAAAGATCTTTCACAGAGGAAACATCAAAAGATTTACTGTTATTTGGCAGCATACCAAAGTCATTGATCCATGCAGAGGAGCCATTGCTTAACTTAATCTCAAAAGGTTGATCACATATGATGCGCAGGCCCATGTTTTCAAGAATGGGTATTACATCAGACAAAGGAATGCTATCTTTAACTCTAAAAATTTTAAATCTTAAAGAATCACTGACGTCATCAATAGGCTTATAAAAATTCAGTTCAAGTCGATGTGAATCATTTAATTTTTCTAAATGAGATATGTCATTGACTGCAGTTCTTGCTGAGTACTGCTCTCTATACCCTACTGGAAAAGAATTTCTATATTTGTTTGATAATGTATTTCCAGTTTCCTCGCCATAGTGGTCAAGAAGATTGTCGCAAAGCTCATCCGACCAGGAGCGCGCTGCAATAATTAATTTTTTCTCAATACTCTTAGTATCATAAGCTTTGTCAGCGTCGCTTTTAGAAGCTCGGATAACAAAGTGAATTCTAGTTAATACTGAATCTGAAAAGTGAGTAAAGAAATTTATTTCTTTACCATCGAACTCTTTCAGCAATAGCTCTTGAAAAGTTTTCCTTAATTCAGTGTCAAAACGATCTCTTGGCACGTAGACCAAGCATGAGATAAATTTTCCATGAATATCTTTTCTCACAAAAAGCTTTATTCTTTTTCGCTCTTGCAAGTGAAATATTCCCATGCAAATATCAAGTAATTCATTTTGCGTTGCCTGAAACAAGTCATCTCGAGGCAAAGTGTCAAGGATATTTTTTAGCATTTTCCCTGAGTGCTCATCAGTGTGCACTCCCGATTTCTTCATAACACCTTTGACCTTGCCGCGAAGCAGCGGAATGCTGCTTGGATTAGTGTTATAAGCCATTGAAGTAAAAAGACCTATAATTCTTCTTTCTCCAACAACATTTCCATCGTCATCAAACAGTTTAATGCCTATATAATCCGTATATGTCGGACGGTGTATCGTAGATACTGTATTTGTTTTAGAAATAAATAAAATCTGTGTTGATAAAGCTAAAGAACGAGCTTCTGGAGTCATTGAGGATAAATAACGGTATGATTTATCTTTATAGTTTTCTCGCAAAACCCCTAAGCCAGACTTGCATAAACCTTCTAAAACCAGTTCATTTTTAGTTTCTATCAGCTTATAATCTCTAGCGCCAATGAAAGTAAAATTATTATCTTCAATCCATTCCAAAAATGCTATTGACTCCTCTACTTCAGGCTCTGGAATTTTACTAGCAACGGCCTTAATACGTTTAATTGCGTCTTTTACCAGTGCCCGCATATTTCCCCAATCAGAGACAGCTGCTTGAACTTCACAAATTATTTTTTCTAACGAAGCTTGTAGTACTTGCAAAACTTTTTCATCTGTTTGTTTATCTATTTCTATTAAAATAGGTGCGTCATAAGTCATAGATTTTTCAACAGAAGCATTGATGGCACTTTGAACATCAACAATTTGAGCATTTTCATCTCTTATGGCATGTATACCACCTGAGTACATGATTAAATGTGAAGTAATTCCACGTTTATTAAGTTCCATAACGATGGATTCAACAAGAAAAGGAACATCTTCAGTGACCACCTCAACAACAGTATGTGTAGAAATCCATCCATCTCTTTCAAATTCAGGGTTGTAAACTCTTAATTTAAGCTCTCCAGGTTTGCGTACATAGTTAAAACGCCAAAAAGATAAAGCTGCTCCATACAGATCTGAGCTTGAACGGTCTTCTAGATCTTCGAGAGCAATAGTGGATAAAAATTGACCGACCCATTTGATCACACAAGAAGATAGGGCCCCAGGTAAACTTTCTTGAATTTGCAAGCTCAGTTTATCAAGGATCGCTGCTGTTTTCTCCTCACTATTCATGACAATTGTCCTCATTTTATCTCCACATTACCTAAACAGATTATCTCGAAAAACTCTAACATCAATACATTCAACACACGAGACATATTCCCTGGACAGCAAAGAATTTTTCATGTATTTTTCCAGTCTTACGAGAGTATAGTAAAGAGTAAAATTTTCAACAACTCGGTCTTATATGCATTATTTATGCTCTAAAAATTTAAATAACGTACACCCCAGTTGGCATAGATTTCTTGGTGATGCTATAAGCAGCATTGATGATGGTTATTTAGACGCTTTGAGTGCAAAAAATGAATGGCTACCTGGGCCATCTAAGCTTCTTAACGCTTTTTCTTGCCCTTTTGACAATATAAAATTCATCTTAGTTGGTGAATCTCCCTACCCCAGAGCGGCTTCTGCAAATGGCTATGCCTTTTGGGATAACCAGGTCCATGAAATTTGGTCCAGCACAGGCCTAGCAAAAGGTGTGAATCGAGCAACTTCCTTGCGTAATTTTATTAAAATGCTTTTGGTTAGCGAACAACTGCTGAAGCTCGATGACGTATCACAAACAGCCATATCCAACTTGAGTAAAAAACCTCTGGTGAAAACCTTGCCTCAATTATTCACAGGGATGCTTGCACGCGGATTTCTTTTACTAAACGCTTCTTTGGTGCTCTCCTCTGAGCACTCGCCGCGTGTTGACGCCAAAGCCTGGAAACCTTTTGTTGCCAAAATATTGGACAGCGTTTATGCTAATAATCCTTCAGTAAAACTTATCCTGTTTGGTAAAATAGCTGAGCATATCAAGCCGTTGGCTTCGCCACAATGTCGTATGTTAGTATCAGAACATCCATATAACCAATCGTTTATAGAAAATAAGCAAGTTTTAAATTTCTTTGGCCCATTACACTTACTACAAGACACAAGCGCCGCACATGAATGAACAATTTAACTTTGATCCAAAGGAAAAAGAAAAATTTTCTCAATTAAGCGCGCAATGGTGGGATAAACAAGGCCCGATGAAACCATTACATATCATCAATGCGCCACGATTATCGTTCATTGAATTTTTCCCTCAAACTGCCAATTCAGTACTAGATATAGGATGTGGTGGCGGAATTTTAGCAGAAGAAATCAACCGTATCGGGCATCATACCACTGGTATCGATGTTTCTCCTGAATTAATCAAAGTAGCTCAAATGCATGCTGACAACTCAAATCTAAATATTGACTATAGATGTACCACTGTAGAGAGCTTTGCTGAACATGCCCCAAAGTCTTTTAACATCATTACTTGTATGGAGCTGTTGGAACATGTTCCCGATCCTGCATCTATCGTTCAAGCCTGTCATAAATTGCTTGATAAGAATGGAAAACTCTATCTATCGACACTCAACCGAAATATTTATGCCTACTTAGGAGCAGTTCTAGGGGCCGAATATTTAATGAAAATTTTGCCAAAAGGCACGCACCAATACGAAAAATTTGTTAAGCCCAGTGAATTGGCGCAATGGCTAAGAGAAAGCGGTTTTTACCTATCTCGTATATCAGGAATTCACTATAATCCCGTTATTCATCAAGCCAGCTTAAGCCCATCAACCAAAATTAACTATATTGTCGAGTGCAAAAAAAACCATTAGTTTAGACCACACCATTTACAGAAGGCACTTCATATCAGGATCAAGAAGGTATTTTTAATAGGGTCTAGACTAGCATAAACCTTAAGAATGCGGTTAAATGTTAGTATGATCAATAAGTTAAGTATTTATAGAGTTATAAAAATAATGCGCTACTTTTGTGAGGATATCACAGCCTCAAAACAGCTGTGCTGCTGGGTATTAATCGCAACAGAGTGAACCGTTACTTCAACCTGTTTCGTCAAAAGATAGCTACAGCTACTTTGAAAGAAAGTGACACATGCTCTGGTGAGTTTGAATTAGATGAATCCTACTTTGGAGCCCAAAGAGTCCGAGGCAAACGAGATCGTGGATCTGCTGGAAAAACACCTGTGTTCGGCCTTTTAAAACGAGATGGTCATGTGTATTTTGAGGTCGTCACCAACT
>CAYGTQ010000017.1:0-24850 GCA_964352915.1 uncultured Legionellales bacterium | reverse complement strand
TGAGCAAAATCAGGCTGATGAGCAATGGTTAAGACGTATTCCGGATGATCCAGGTGGCTTGTTGCGCCAGAAATTCTTGCGTGATTATGAAAGATGGCGGCAGGGGGTGCGTGATGAAAAAATTTAGCATAATCAATCTATTGATAAGTATTGTTTTAGTATTTCATACAGCTTTTCTTTTGGCAGATGACAAACCTCTGTCTGTCACTGTAGATAAAATGCAAGTGGTTGAAGGACATTCTTTGGCCTTAAAGGTACGCTTTAAAGGCAAGGTCAGCGGCCAACCAGATTTTGGCCGCCTGCAAACTGATTTTGAATTGATGCAAACTTTTCACAGTAAGCAATTGGTGGTAACCAATGGTGTGCGTGAAGATATCACACAGTGGACTTTATTGCTGATGCCGAGAAAAAAAGGTAAAGCTACCGTTCCATCCATCAGCCTGAATGGTCATCACAGTGAAGCGATTGATATCACTGTGACGGCAGCCGGTTCATCTTCATCTGGCAAAGATAAGCCATCGGTATTTTTCACAGCTCACATTGATGAAACATCCCCGATTGTGCAGTCACAAGTAATTTATTTGGTACGATTATATTATCAAGCTCACCGTTTGTACGATGGCGTGTTGACGCTTCCACAAATGCAAGATGCCTTGGTACAGGAGTTGGGTGAAAAGCGTTATCAAACGCAACGCGATGGCATGACTTTTGATGTCCTAGAGCGCAAATATGCACTGTTTCCACAAAAAAGTGGCAAAATGACAGTGCAAGGTCCTGAGCTTAAAGCCATGCTGAAAAATGCTGATGATTGGGATATTGAACCCATGATCGCAGCAGGCTTAAGTGTACAGTTTGGCGGCCAAGGTAAACCTATTCGCGTGCAAGCCAAGTCGTTGTCTTTGGATGTGCAGCCTGCATCTGAAAAATCAAAGCTTTGGCTGCCAGCGCAAAGTATTCGTATCAGTGATCATTGGCAACATGAGCCTACACCTATGGTGGGCAAACCCATCACACGTACGGTTACCATACAAGCTGTAGGCTTGATGGCTGAGCAATTACCGGAAGTTACTTTAGAGTCTATTTCAGGCGTTCAACATTATAGGGATACACCAAAGCTTAGTAATCGCAATCAAGATGATCAGGTGCTTGGCACACGTATTGAAACCATAACTTACATTCCAACCAGAGAAGGCAGGCTTTCTATACCTTCTTTTAAGATTGATTGGTGGCATACTGCGAACCAAAAAAGGAAAACAACTACTTTGTCAGGTAAGCAATGGGAGATTGTGGCTAACCCTGATGCAAAGACACAAGAGCAGATGTCTAAGCCTGATACTTTAGATACGCCTCAACCTAAAAAAGAAGAGCCTGTTGAAATTTCTGAGAATAATCCTTGGATGTGGGCAGCTCTCACTGGCGCATCTTTATGGATTTTGACGTTGATAGTTTGGTGGTGTCGCAGTCGTGAATTCAAGTGGCCACTCAAGCCCCAGCGTAAAGAGAATCCTAGCAATGTGATTGCCCAAGTAAAAATTGCTTGTGATAAGCGAGATCCACGTGGGTGCGAACAGGCTTTACTTGCTTGGGCTAAATTACATTGGATTGATTCCCCACCTTTGTCTTTAGGGGAACTGCAACAGTATGTTAGTACTTCGTTGAGCGATGCCATCAAAGAGCTTGCACAAAATATTTATGCCCCCAAGTCACTTAAATGGCAAGGGAGTCATGCTTTATGGCACGCTTTTGAAGGATTTCTTAAGCAAAAGCGTGAAAAAAATAAAGATCGCCAGGAAGATTTGCCTCCTTTGAACCCAAAATAAATTAGATTTATCGATTGGTCGATACTTAGTAATCGCTCAGATTTTCTCTGTGTCCTGTTTGGTATTGGGTAGCAAGAAGTTTAGGCTCGATAGCTTGCATCATCTCTTTAATTTGTTGAATGGCATCTTGGTATGATGGTGGCCAATCATCACTGGGGCTAATTTTATTCAATATATCGTAAAGCTTTATGGCGTTATCAGCTGGATTAGCAGATGATTGCATGTTTTTTAACATGCCCACAATAGGAGTTAATTCTTCTGGCACAGAATCCCCAGGAGCTGGACTCAGTATTTTTATGCAGATTTCAATACAGGTATGCCATAGGGTTGGCTTATCACATTGAGCTATCAGAGAGAGAAATTGATTTTTTACGTCCTGAATAGCTGGAGGCAATTGTTCTCCATATTTTTTATGAGAAGCGGGAAAGAATTCGATGATGGCAGTTATTAAACTCTGATAATTTGCAGGACTTGGGATGTTGACAAAATTTTTAATGGCTTCCGCTATCTTTTGCTGTGCTGTCTTCTGGGCAAACAAGCGTCCACCTGTTTGTGCCTTTAGAGAAGCTTGATACCAAGGCTTCAGCTGGCCAGAGGTTATTAAATTGTCTACCGATGTTTGCAGTGTTTGAGGTTTAGACATCTTTAACTCCTTACATCACTGAAGCATGCAACAACTTGGGGATCTTTTTTGCCTTGAGCAATTAGAAAAGCCTGTTGACGAGTATGCTCATTAATTCTGCCCAGCTGCAGTAATATTTGCAGCATTTTGATGTTATCAGTAAAAACAGCCACATCGACAATGGTATGACCATCTTGATCGGTATCATTAGCATCCATGTATTGCAATAAAGTGGTGACCACATTAGCTCTGCCCAACGCAGTAGCCATTTGTAGAGCATTTTGTCCTCGATCATTGGTGATGGTGATATCTGCGCCCAAATCAATCAAAGTTAAAATAGCGTCACTGTTGCCAAATTCTACAGCGACATGCAGGGCAGTTTGACCAAAATGTAGAGCATTGATATCTATGTTGGGTAATGATTTTAACTCAAAAATACTTCTGTGGTGATTAAGTGCTGCAGCCAAATGCAGAGGTGTATCTGCAAAGCGGTTGTACTGGCCAATGCCACCCATGATGAAATGACCTGATTGAATGTTGATGCCAGCTTCAAGCAAAGCACGCCATGCAACACCATTGTCCTCCATAATGGCATCCCATAAGATGGGCATGTAAGTATTTTTCTTTAAAGGTGTTGATGAGCGTGGTTTAGCTCCGGCTTTAATCAATGCTTTAATCGAGACTGGATGTTGCAATGCTACAGCCCAAGCCAAAGGACTTCGTCCAAGACTGTCTGTTGCATTGATTTCAATGCCGCTTTCACATAATTTTGTAATATCTTGATGTTGGCCTGTAAGAATAGCCAAATGCAATGCATTAAATTCTTGTTCAACAATAAGATCTTCATGGACCCACAGATCGAAATTCTGGTTGATGTGCTCAAGCAAAGCCTCATTACCTTGGTAAACCACTTGGTTAGATTCAGTGGTGATTTCAGTATCGGTAAGAAATTGTTGTAATGTATCGCTTAAGTTCATCATATTATTTCACAGGTTTAACTGGCTTGTAATGGTTTAGAGTCATTTTTTGTACAAAAGTTCCTGGTATTTTGAATAAATATTATGTTTTAAATCAATAGGTTAATTATTAGAGAGATAAAAAGGGTCAATATTTTGAGTTTAGTAGGGCGGTTATGCCATATTATGGTGTTGACCCAGCAATCAAAGCAGAAGAGTTATCAAGAAATCCTATACTTAGGCAGCAATTCCCGGTTAATTGATGTGTAATTACATGATTTTATTTAAAATCTTTAAAAAACTTTGCGAAAAAATTCATACACCTCGTGGGACTATGATTTGTATAGACTGAAATGCGCAACAGCAAACAACAGTTCACTTGATGTTTACGCTTTTATAGCGTCAGATCATGACACCTACCTATTATTTTTTGCAATGTTTTACGAATTTTTTTGTAAGTCACTGTGTTATAAGTATTTTCTGCAGGGATTGCTGATACTTAAGAAGAATCGCTATCGCATGCTCGAGTTATTAGGATGAGTCACCTCCTGAATCCATACCATCTGCTTTATCCACTCAGCTGTAAATAGTCGATTTTGCTACATGCAAAGTTTTGCTGGCTTATTTCATTAAGCTACGGCTTCGAGCGAGCTTCACCGTTTACGGTTTAAATTCACGAGTGTCAATATTAATTCCTTGGCGGCGTTTTGCATGCCTCTTGCTTTAGAACAGTTTAGCAATTTTCTGTCTGGCCAATCGACGGAGGATCGGTGCCTGGCTTATAGCCAACAGGATATCACTCCTCCAGTTGAGGATGATGAACAGCACAGAATGACCCACTGGTATCTTGTTCTTCTTTTCAAAATACTCAGAAAGCTCTCTTAACGTGATGCTTGGCGAGGATTCTACCAGATGCTGTTCAAGATTAGATTCTTCTAACTTCCTTTTTCGGCCAAGCTCTTCCAATATAGGTTTTAAATTTTTGTCTTGGCGGTAACGATTTAGCCAGCGCTTAAATGTACTGATACCATATATACCTGCAATTTTATCTAAGACATCATGAAAATCTTGCAATACCAGGGCGGGCTCATCTATCCGATATGTTTTGTTGGCTTACTTCCCCTGACTCATAAGATCTCAGTGACGATTGGTAAATCCAAAGAATACCCCATCATAGCATCCTGCGTGAATTAACAATGACGCAGGGTGCTATGGCTCAGATTATTAGGTAGGTGCTTAAGCACAAGTTTTAGTTTTCAAGAAGCATAGGGTGCTGATAACACAACAGGTGATGCTGGTGATGGCCAATGCATGCCAAAACGACATATGGTGATGCAGTAGGTTGGGTGCTAGGCTGCCAAGAGTGGTGCATATACCACAAATCATAGAGAATGCCGCTGCTTTAACTGTCATGGGGGTATCAATGGATTCCATGGCCAAGCGGTTGCAAGGGGCGAATAAGCAACCTGCTCCTAAATTAAAAAGTCCCATAGGAGCGAGCAGCAGAAAATAACTGGGCTCCCACCACAACCACGAGAGCATGCTGATGCTGGCCAGGATTACTATCATCAGACCTATCTTGATGATGGCATGAGGTGATCTGTGTTCGATGATGCGTTGTACCAGCATCGTACCAAAGATGAAATGTAAAAAAATCACAGCTTGTAGAACCCCAAATATAAGTGGAGTGGTGTGCCAGGTTTGGTGAATAAAAATAGCGCCTACGGTGATCCAGGCCACAATGGCTGCAAAAATGCTGTTCACAATGATGGCTATCAGCAGGAATTGGGTATTGATAAAAGTCTGATAGTACTGCTTGAAGATCAGCCCCCACTGCATTTCATTATTTTGCTGGGGCTTTGGCGGCGTGTTCATAAACAAAAAAGGCCATATGATACCAGCAAATAGGGCCATGCTTAAAAAGAGCCAACGCCACTTAACCCCCATGCTTAAGCCAATACTACCAAGCAAAGGACCAAATGCTGGCGCCAGTACAGTGATGCTGCCCATCCAGGCAATGGTTTTTATAGCAGTTTTCTGATCGGAATAGGCGTGAATGCAGGCATAGCCTGCAACAATGACAGCACCCACAGTGCTGCCTTGCCAGAAACGCATGGCAAGAAAAGTATGAATATCCTGAGTTAATACACAGCAGATACTGCTAATAATGAAAATAATGGTCCCAGCATTTAAGACTGCGCGGTAGCCCCAACGTTCAGTTAAAGGTGCCAGCAAGATTTGCCAGACACTGGCGCCTACGATCCAAACAGTAACCGACAACGCAGCCATGTGTGTGGATAAATCTAAATCCCTGATCATTTCGGGTAAAGCTGGTAGGTAAGCGTCATTGGAGAGATAGATAATGGCTTCGAGCAGAGCTAAGCAAATCGGGAAATATTTCAGGGAGGGGGTCATAATGGGGAGGTTTCGCATAATGGGCATGGCTCAGTTTGGCTGACTTAAATCTTTGGGGTTACAGCCGCCCCCCCTCCTGAGGTACGAATTGAATAGGGATGGTAGCATGAGCTGGTGTGAGGCGTCTACCTGATGAGCTATAGCGGTGTCAACATGGGCGGGTGGGTTGCTAAATATCCAATGCTTAAAGGTTTGAATCTGCGCATAAAGCCGGCGGTTACTTGAAGAAATTTTTTTTATCAATGACCATTCATCACCACCCTAATGCTTATTTTTAGTCAAATTTGCTAAAATAAACATGGATTTACTGACGAATAAATTTCTAACTGTTCAAGATGAACCTTATTCAAGAGCTGCATTGGATGCATTGAATGCTGTGACCAATGATTTGTAATTATTGATAAAAAGCGGGCAACAAGATGCTGTGATTGTGTGCTCGCATACCAGAGGTGAACTAAAATGAACAATAAAGAAACATGGATGTTGGTAGTATGAGTGATACTGATCCAGCTTTTTTCTTCCTACACGCTACAGCACTTCAGCCAAGTGGCCAGAGCCTTCAAGCCACTTCTTACGATCTTCAGAGCGTTTTTTAGCAAGTAATCTATCCATGGATTTTAGTGCTGCAGTTTCTTCATCAAGTGTCATCTGTAATAAGCGTCGTGATGTTAAGGCCATTGTGGTTTCACGAAGTTGCAGTGGATTCATTTCTCCCAAGCCTTTAAAGCGCTGTATGACCAATTTCTTGTCTTTGGCTTTATCAATGATGGCTTGTTTCTCATGATCGTCCAGTGCGTAAAAAACAGTCTTGCCTATATCAATTCTGTAAAGAGGCGGCAGGGCAATATAAATGTGTCCTGCTTTGACCAAAGGCCTGAAGTGTTTAACGAACAGCGCACACAACAGCGTGGCTATGTGTTGTCCATCAGAGTCGGCATCTGCCAAAATACAGATTTTACCGTAGCGCAAGCCGGACAAATCGTTTTGATCGGGCCTGACGCCGATGGCTGTAACAATGTCTTGAATGCTTTGTGATTTCATCATTTGCTCTGAGGAAACTTCCCAAGTATTTAAGATTTTACCGGTTAAGGGTAAAATAGCTTGGTAATCTTTGTTACGAGCTTGCTTGGCGGAACCACCTGCGGAGTCACCTTCGACAAGAAATAATTCGGTTTTGCTGAATTCATTGGAGACACAATCTGCCAGCTTGCCAGGTAAAGCTGGCCCTGCCATCACTTTTTTTCGGGTTACTTTCTTTTGTGAAGCAATGCGTTTTTGCGCGCACTCGATGGCCCACTGCGCAATGGTTTCACCACTGTGCACATGCTCATGCAGCCACAGGCTGAAGGCATCTTTGGTAACGCTGGCTACCAATTGCCTAGCATCTTTTGAGGAGAGTTTTTCTTTAAGCTGCCCCATGAATTGAGGATCTTTAATTTTAAGTGACATCACCCATTGTGATAATTGTGCCACGTCATCAGCTGTAATCTTGATGCCTTTGGGCATTAATTTTCTAAAATCGCAAAACTCACGTAACCCATCAAGCAAGCCTTGTCTAAATCCCTGTACATGGGTGCCACCTTGCGGGGTAGGGATGAGATTAACAAAACTGTCGGCTACAGAATTGTTATGCTCAGGTGTCCAGGCAATGGCCCAGCTGATTTCATGATCTTTGGCCCGGTGGCTATTGAGCCAAGGCGGGTTTGGATGCATGGTATAATCTTTAAGTTGGCTTTGCAGGTAGGCAATGAGACCTTCCTCGTAGCACCATGTGGCTTTGTCGCCGTTAATTTCATTGCAGAACGTGAATGTGACACCAGGGCACAGAGCGGCTTTGGTATTTAGCTGTTGTTTTAAAGAGTTGGCATTAAAATCGGTTTGATCGAAATATTTTGGCTCAGGCTGAAAACGTACGGTGGTGCCACGTTGGTTTTTGGCAATTTTCTCAATCACTCGAAGTGGTGATGTTTTGGCTCCATGGGCAAAAGTCATTTGATGGCGTTTGCCATCACGCTCAACTGTGATGGTTAAATTTTTAGATAGGGCGTTGACCACAGAGACCCCAACACCATGCAATCCCCCTGAGAAATCGTAATTTTTATCAGAGAATTTCCCACCAGCATGCAGGGTGGTTAAAATAAGCTCAACTCCTGTCAGCTTAGTTTCTTTGTGTTTGTCCACAGGCATGCCACGGCCGTTGTCTTTTACAGACAACTCATCGCTTTTGTGCAATATAACATCAATTTGTTTCGCATGCCCAGCCAGTGCTTCGTCAATAGCGTTGTCGATGACTTCCCAAGCCAAATGATTGGGCGAGCTGGTATCTGTGTACATGCCCGGGCGTTTTTGTACAGGCTCAAGGCCTGTCAGTACGTCAATGGAGTCCGAAGTGTAAGAGGATGATGCCATGGTTTGCTTTATGAGTGTTAAAAGGGGTTAGTATGGCGATTTTCAGAGGGTGTTGCAAATTGGGCCAGAGCTTGACCGTATTTGATTTCTTTATCATCACCACAGGTGGTTTGCCACTGCAATTCACCGTTAAATAACAGGATGATGGACGAGCCGAAAGTGAAGTAGCCAAGTTCAGCACCTTTGTTCAATGCGGTTGGGGTGGTATCAAGATGGGTGATGTTGCCGAGATTTTGTGGGGCAATGAGGCCTTTAGGATGGACGGTGATGCCACCGACAATCATAGCCCCTACCCAAATCATGGCCATGGGGCCGTGGGCTGTGTCAAATTGTGTAATGACTCGCTCATTTCTGGCAAAAAGTTGTGACACGTGGCGTTGCGATGGTGGGTTAACCGAAAACGATCGTCCTGGGACGTGCCTGATTGCTGTCAGTGTGGCATCCAGCGGCATATGCACACGGTGGTAGTTGTGTGGTGCCAGGTAGATGACTGCATAATGTGCAAATTTTTCAGGTGAATGGTGTGCTAATAAATCATTGATTGTATATATTTGTCCTTTGATGGTAAGTCGTGTTTCAGAGCTGATGTTGCCGTAGGCACTGATTTTACCATCTGCAGGACTCGTTAGTATGTGAGGTGCGGCTGCGACAGGGCGGGCGCCAGGCTTCAATGCTCTTGTAAATAGTTTTGCCAAGTTGGGGTAATCTTGAGGCCTTGGATGTTCGGCTTCAGTTAAATCAAGTTGATAATAGGCACTGTAGCATCGGTTGATAAAATGGCTTAGCCAGGGGATCTGGCGGTGTGTGAAAAAATGACAGATTCTGCCTATCAACCGATGTGGTAGTATAATCTGAAGTCGAGCAAAATATTGGGCATTCATGTATCAAGTCTTGGGTGAAAACCTGTGTGGTGCTCATGTTATACGATCTTTCTATAAAGTAAAGTTAACGTATAGGTCATAAAGCTATGGAAATTTATTTGGTGGGTGGTGCGGTCCGTGATGAATTGTTGGGGCTGAGTTTTCATGAGCGTGATTGGGTTGTGGTCGATGCTGCTCCTGATCAGCTTCTCAATCAAGGCTTTCGCCAGGTAGGTAAAGATTTTCCTGTTTTTCTGCACCCAGATACAGGAGAAGAATATGCTTTGGCTCGCACTGAGCGCAAGGTGGGGCTTGGTTATCATGGCTTTTCTTTCAGTACAGGCCATGTCAGCCTTGAGGACGATCTTAAACGGCGCGATTTGACCATCAATGCGATGGCTAAAAATAACGATGGCCAGATCATCGATCCTTATGGTGGTCGACGTGATTTAGCAGAAAAAAAGCTCAGACATGTCTCTGAAGCTTTTATAGAGGATCCGTTGCGCATACTGCGTTTGGCAAGATTTTATGCCAGATTTTATCATTTGGGATTTACAGTAGCACCTGAAACCATGCAGCTTTTAAAAAACATGGTGGCAAAAGGTGAGCTTGCTACGTTGAATGCTGATAGAGTGTGGCAAGAATGGCAACGCTCTTTGCAAGAGCGCGCACCTGAGCAGTTCATCGAACTTTTGCGTGAATGTGGTGCTTTGGTTCAATTGATTCCAGAGCTTGATGTATTGTTTGGCATACCCAACCCACCCAAATGGCACCCGGAAATTGATACAGGACGGCATATTTTGTTGGCATTAAAAAAGGCAGCAGTATTGACCCATGAGCCGAGCATACGCTTTGCTGTGCTGATGCATGACATAGGCAAAGGTTTAACACCCTCTGATGCGTGGCCACATCACCATGGGCATGGAGAGCTTGGCATTGAAGCGCTGAAGAGTTTATCAAAACGTTATCGCTTCCCTAAGCATTATTTGCATTTGACGCGCTTAGTGATGCGTTATCACAGCGAGATCCACAAGGCAGCAGGCAATGATGCCAAGCGTGCTTTAATGGTGTTAAAAGGGTTGGATGTGAGTAGGCGGCCTGATGTCTTAGAACAGGTATTACTGGCATGCCGTGCAGATTTTTGTGGGCGTCAAGGACGAGAACATGCCCCTTACCCACAGTGTGATTATTGGTTGAATTTGGCTGAAACCTATAATAATGTTACGGCAGATTCTTTAAAGCATTTGGAGTTACATGGACAAGCTCTGGGGCAAGCCATTGCTGATCATCAAGTTTTAAAGCTTGGTGATTACATGGAGAGGGAGCCATTTTTGTCGAATCTCTGACTTTAGAGCCTTATGTGAAATCGTATGACTTGAGGGTAGTTCGCCTTGTCGGCGTGGTTAGTGTCAAAGGGAGTTTTTTGATGAGGGTGAGTATATTGAAACAGGTGACTTCCTCGTCGATGTTTAGAATGGTGAGCCATGTCATACATATGCTATGTTTTATAGCTTTGTATGGGATGTGCAGCTTGAGCATAGCAGCAGGGTTTGATGCTGTTATTTTTGATTGCGATGGCGTGTTGATTGATTCGGAGGGCGCGAAATTCAAGGCATGGCAACAAGCATTAAAAGATGACGAAGTGGAGTTCAAATTAGCGCATTATGAGCCTTTGGTTGGACTTGATTCAGAAGGGATTTTGGATGCTATAAGCAAACAGTATCCAGACAAATATTTATCTAATGATTTGATTGATAAAAAAAATCGGATTTATCGCTCACTACAATCAAAAAACAAACCAATCAAAGATACAGTAAGATTTTTAAAAAAAATAGCTCAACAAAAATCATACAAGGGTTTGAAGATAGCTTTGGTCTCTTCTGCATCTCAAACTGAAATAAGAGAAAATTTAGACAAGCTGAAAATAAACAACTTATTTGACGTTGTTGTCTCTGGTAAAGATGACCTAACTCATATTCAAGATCCGACTGGCATCAATAAGCCCAAACCATATGTGTACCAGGAAGCTTTATCACAGTTACAAGTCGATCCAAGCCGCGTGGTGGTGTTTGAAGATACATCAGCAGGGGTGATGGCAGCGCATGCAGCGGGCCTTAAGGTTATTGCATTACTTAATCAATTCACCCAATATCAGGATTTTTCCAAAGCAGACGTGGTGGTCAATCGGTTGCAAGGATTTTATGATTTTTTAGATGGCTATGTGGATTTGGTGGAGTGAGGAAACATCAAGGTATGTAGGTAAAAAATTTCAGATCATAAAAGCGTTCTTGCTAAAAATATATTTTATGATTCTCAGAACAATCTTTTTTTAGCATAAGTCTTGAATGGGGTAGTGTTTGCAGACTGATGAGTTGTCGATCTAAACAGAAAGCTTGACGAATAAGTCAACTTATAGATTTGTGTTATAGTGTTTCTTATAAAAACCCTATAACTGATAGCGCAGATCCTGAGATTGGAAGCCGCATGTCTTGATCTTCAGTGCTTTATGTAGCGCCATGACTTTACAGGTTTCGCCCATTTCAGTGGGCAAAGTTAAGGTTTTTAGAGCTTGAGCAACTTGCATGTATTTTGAGGTGTCCACAGAGTGTGTTTTAAGCAAATCAGTCAGCCCACAATCAATTAAAAAACCGGCCTGGGTTGTGAAGCCATGCAACTGGAGTTGCGCATTGACCGCAGCTTGAGCCAGTGCCGTAAAATCGACATGGCAAGTGATATCTTGTTGTCCTATGTGCACAAATGGATTGTCGTGGTGACTATGTTGATGGTGGCAAGTTAGTGTGCCTTGGCTGCGTTCAGGATGATAGTACAAAGACTGAGGGTAGCCATAGTCAATTAAAAGTATGCTGCCCTGCTCCAAAACAGCAGAAACACTTTTGAGCCAGCCTGGCATAAATAGATTAACCTCAGAGTCATAGGGGCCATGCGGGAGCCTAACGTGTGATAAGGCTTGTTTGATGTTTTGTGCACGGGGTTTTGTGAGCCAATGAAAACCTTCATTCCAAGTTACAAAATACTGCAGGAGGCATCCGTTGCGATCGATATGAAATCTTTCAACAGGCATAGCGTCCAGAACTTCATTGGCCAGCACCACACCGCGGATGGGGGTGGTGGGCAGGGATGAGAGCCAATGCACCCGATGGTAGAGATCAGGACACAGTTCTTGCAGGGTGGCTCGTTGTTGGCTTATCAGCGTCGGGCTTAGGTCAATAATGTAATAGTGTTCTGGTAAGCATTGGCGTTCTTTCAGCTGCATCAGAATGGCTGCAGCCATTTTTCCAGAGCCTGCGCCAAATTCTAGGATATCACTTTGCTCCATGGAGGTGAGTATGTCTGCACAATAGTTGGCTATACATTGACCAAACAGGGGAGATAGCTCTGGGGCTGTGGTATAGTCGCCTTGTGCACCAAATTTTGGTTTAGGTTGATGGTAATAACCCCATTGTGGGACGTACAGTGCTGCTTGCATGTATTGTGCAAAACTGATGGGGCCTTGATCTTTGATGAGCTGACAAATGTGTTGGATCAGCTCGGGTGTACCTGAGTGTCTGGTTTGGCTACTGGAAGGCTGTGTGTTGATATAAGTCATAGCCGCAGTGTAGCAAATTTTTGGCATGAACTCAGCTTGGTATTTGATTAAGCAAAAGTTTTCAAACTTGTACTACTTTTTTCAAGTGGTTAGTTTGGCAGGATTGAGGAATAGATGAAATGACTATGCACGGAACGACTATTATATCGGTGCGGCGTGGCAATGAGGTGGTGATTGGTGGCGATGGTCAGGTGTCACTGGGTAACACCATTGTCAAACCGAATGCACGCAAAGTGCGACGGTTGTATAACAACCAGATTTTAGCAGGATTTGCAGGCGGCACAGCTGATGCCTTCACTTTGTTTGAGCGTTTTGAAGCCAAATTAGAACTTTATCAAGGGCACTTGACTCGAGCTGCGGTAGAGTTGGCTAAAGATTGGCGGACTGATAAAATGCTCAGACGGCTTGAGGCGTTGCTTGCGGTGGCTGATCAGAAGCATTCTTTGATCATTACAGGCAGTGGAGATGTGTTGGAGCCAGAGCACGGTGTGGTAGCTATTGGTTCCGGTGGCACTTATGCTCAGGCTGCCAGCTACGCGCTTTTGGAGAATACCTCTCTGAGTGCACGCGAAGTGGTTGAAAAAAGCCTGACCATTGCCGCAGACATCTGCGTTTATACCAATCACCAGTTGGTGATTGAAAGTTTAGAACCTTCAGAAGGATAGAGATGATGGGTACCATGACCCCACGAGAGATAGTCCATGAACTGGATAAACATATCATAGGCCAGCAGCAGGCCAAACGTGCGGTAGCTATTGCGCTGCGCAATCGTTGGCGTCGAAGCCAGATCCAGGATTTGGAACTACAAAATGAAATTGTGCCAAAAAACATTTTAATGATAGGGCCGACTGGTGTTGGTAAAACAGAAGTTGCGCGCCGCTTAGCAAAATTAGCACAAGCGCCGTTTATCAAAGTAGAAGCCACCAAATTTACTGAAGTGGGTTATGTTGGGCGTGATGTTGAATCTATTGTGCGTGATTTGGTGGATGTTGCTATCAAGCAAGCACGTGAGGTGGCTATGACAAAAGTGTCTGATTTGGCTGAGCAAGCTGTTGAAGAGCGTATTTTGGATGTGTTGGTGCCAACCCCTAAGGGTGCTTTTGTCAATGAGCCAAGTGACTCGGGTAACAATCATACCAAGCAACTTTTTTTAGAGAAGCTCAAACGTGGCGATTTGGATGATAAAGAGATTGAAATTGAAGTGGCAGCGGTTTCGATGGGGGTGGAAATTATGGCACCACCAGGCATGGAAGAGATGACGAATCAGCTGCAAAACATGTTCCAGAATATCAACAGTGAGCGTACCAAATATCGTAAAATGCGCATAAAGCAGGCAAGAAAATTATTACATGAAGAAGAGGCTAGCAAGCTTATCAATGAAGATGACTTAAGATCTCGCGCTATTGAGAGTGTAGAGCAAAGCGGCATTGTGTTCATTGATGAATTAGACAAAGTGACTCGCCGCTCTGATCATGGTGGAGGTGGTGGCGAAGTATCTCGTGAGGGTGTACAGCGTGATTTATTACCTTTGGTTGAAGGCTCAACGGTATCAACTAAGTTTGGCGCGGTGAAAACTGATCATATTTTATTTGTTGCCTCAGGAGCTTTTCATTTGGCGAAGCCTTCAGATTTGATTCCAGAGCTTCAAGGGCGTTTCCCTATCCGTGTGACACTTCAAGCTCTAACGGCTGATGATTTTGAGCGCATTTTAACGGAGCCTGATGCTTCTCTGACAGAGCAGTACACGGCTTTGCTGGCCACAGAAGGCCTAGAGCTGGAATTCACTGATGAAGGTGTGCGCCGCCTGGCAGAAGTGGCTTGGCACATCAATGAGACTACAGAGAATATAGGTGCACGTCGCTTGCAAACTGTGGTGGAGAGACTGCTTGATAACATCGCCTTTATGGCGTCAGACGAAAAGCATGACAAAGTGGTGATTGACCAAGCTTATGTGGACTTGCAATTGAATGATTTTGTTGAGGATGAGGATTTGGCTAGGTACATTTTATGATAGAGGCTCCTCGAGAAATTAAACTTTTACAAAAGGAGCGAAAGCTTTATGTGACGTTTGGGGATGAAACTTTGGTATTACCTTGCCATGTATTGAGATTGCATTCGCCGGCTGCTGATGGCCAAGTGGTGGGTAAAGTGGATGAGCAAGTGAATATTATTTCCATGGAGCCTGTGGGACTTTATGCTGTAAAATTGATATTTGATGATGGTCATCAAACAGGCATTTACAGTTGGGATAAGTTGTATGAGCTTGGCCAGAAAGAGACATCACATGGAGGAGAGCTCGATGCCACAAGTGCCTCACTCTGATAAAGAGCATTATTTTGGCTTTGAAAAAGTCAATTCCTCTGAAAAAACTGATAAAGTTTATCAAGTTTTCCATTCTGTGGCAGATAACTATGATTTGATGAACGATGCCATGTCACTGGGCATGCATCGTTTGTGGAAAAATTACCTGATTTCAGCTTGCCAAGTGTTACCCCAACATAAGGTATTGGATGCCGCTGGTGGTACTGGGGATGTGGCCTATCGATTGGCTAAGCGTGTCACCCAAGGGCAAGTGTGTGTGCTTGACATGAATCAGCGTATGCTGGTGCGAGGGCGCGACCGCTTGCTTGATCAAGGTGTCATTAATCTTGATTATGTCCAAGGTAATTTGGAATGTTTGCCTTTACCTGATCATTATTTTAACCGTATCACCATAGCTTTTGGGCTTAGAAATGTGACTCATATGCAAAAGGCTTTGGTAGAGTGCTGTCGTGTACTGGCTCCAGGCGGAGCTTTGTTCATTTTGGAATTTTCTAAACCGCACGATATATTAAAGACAGTTTACGATGGTTATTCTTTTCATTGGTTGCCTTGGCTTGGCAAACAATTGGCAGGGGATGCGGACAGCTATCGCTACCTTGCCGAATCTATTCGTATGCACCCTGATCAAGACACTTTAAAAGCCAGAATGGAACAGGCAGGTTTTGAAGATTGCAGCTATGAAAATTTAACGGGTGGCATTGTGGCGTTACACAAAGGGTATAAATACTGATGTTAAGCTTGGGGCTTTCATATTTACAGTCAGAGCTTGAGCGCTTGATACCTGAACATGTGTCCTTAGAACCTTTAAAAGCCTATGCTGACCAACCTTTTGTGTTTGTGGTGAACGATGTGATCACCGTGACCATGGTGGTGACTGGAGATAAAATTAAGCTGCAGCCCCAACCATCTTTGGAGCCTTCTCTGGTTGTGATAGAAGCACGTTGGCCTGTTTGGCTCAATTTGTTACAAAATCTGGATGGCCATATCCCGCGCGATATGCGGGTGACAGGACAAGCGGAGGCATTGGAAGCTTTAAAGCGTTGGCTTTTGGACTATATAGATGTGCCAGATATCTTGGCTCACTATATAGGCGACACACCCTCTAAGTTATTAACTCAAGCTGCGCGTGGTGGGCGTGCTTGGCTTCATGGCCGACATCGTTCTTTACAAAACAACTGGTATGGTTATATGGCTGATAATTTACAAGCACTCCCTTATGGCCATGAAGCCAGGGATTTGTACCAACAAATCCATCAAGTGCGTTTAGATGCCGATAGAGTTTGCGCGCGTTTGGCTCAGCTGGAGAAGTCGCATGGCTAGGATGGTGGCTGGCGTGATGTGTCTTGGACGCAGTCTGCGCTTAGGTTTGCTTACCTATATCCATGCCGGACGGTCACCCAGTGAAAAAGCTCGCCGTTTCGGTCAAAGGCTTCGTGCTTTGCTACAATCTCAAGGGCCAGTATTCATTAAGTTTGGCCAGCTGTTGTCAATTCGACGTGATTTGCTACCACCTGAGTTGGCTGATGAATTGGCTTTGCTGCAAGATGATGTGCCACCTTTTGCAAGTGATGTGGCTAAAGCAAGTATTGAGCAAAGCTTGGGGCAGCCACTTGAGAATTTTTTTCAAAGCTTTGATATGACGCCTCTGGCAGCAGCTTCCATTGCCCAAGTGCATGCCGCAACACTTCACAATGGTCATGCAGTGGTGGTTAAAGTGCTGCGGCCTCACATTAAAAAGCGTGTTGCACGCGATATGAGTTTGATAGCTTTTTTGGCTCGTATTTGGCAATGGTTCAGTCCTTTAGCACGTAGGCTTGATGTGATGGCGGCTGTAGAGGAGCTGCGCCATTCTCTGTACGATGAATTGGATTTGATGAGAGAAGCAGCGAACGCCTCAGAATTCAAAAGAAACCTAGCCCAAAGCTGTGATTTAGCTACTGTACCGAACATCATTTGGGAACTGACTTCTCAAAATATGCTGGTGCAAGATCGTGTCTTTGCTCTGCCTGTACATGATGAAGAGGCTTTGCGTAAGCGCGGTGTGAACAAATCAAAGTTAGCAAAAGCAGGCATCGCTCTTTTTTTTCAGCAAGTGTTCGAGCATCGTTTTTTTCATGCGGATATGCATCCAGGCAATGTCTTCGTCGACACGACTTATCCAGAAACCCCATCTTTTGTGTTGGTGGATTTCGGCATCATGGGGACTTTAAGTGAACACGATCAATACTATCTCGCCGAAAATTTTGTGGCATTTTTTAATCGTGATTATCATCGTGTGGCTAGGCTGCACATAGAATCAGGTTGGGTGCCTGAGGGTATTCGAGAAGATACTTTTGCCTCAGCCATTCGGACCATCAGCGAGCCGATTTTTGCTCGTCCTTTGGCTGAGATTTCCATCGCACAACTTTTATTGAGACTACTCCAAACTGCCCAGAAATTTGACATGGTGATTCAACCTCAGTTGATGCTTTTGCAAAAAACCTTGCTTTCTGTTGAGGGTTTGGGACGCAGGCTGGATCCAAAGCTTAATCTGTGGGATACCGCCCAACCTTATATGGAAGCCTGGGTTAGGAAACAACGTGGGCTTAAGGCTTCATTGGACATCATCAGGCGGGAAGCTTCTCATTGGCCTAAGGACATTCCTGAGCTGCCACGGTTGCTGCATCAATATCTGCAAAAGCCACCGATGAGACACAGGGACAAGCCAAGGCCAGCATCATGGCGTTATTTTGCTGCTGGCATGATAAGTGGTGTCGGGTTGGCGATGTTTTCCTACGCTTTTTTCAGTTGATGATATTATGATGTGTAAGCATGATCTGGCCAGATTTTTCTTAACTTTTAACGCGGTAAAGAAGGCATCAAGCCCATGTTGTTGACTCATGGGCTTGATGCCAGGAGCCTGCTAATCTTTTTTAGCGTCATCATCGTCCTGTGACTGAGTTTGTTTTATAAAACGCAGTACTTCAGCGTGAGGCACGACGACTTCTTGGGTTTGGTGTGTATCGGTACGCCTCAACATGGAAACAAGGCTTGCTTGAGGTTTGTTAACAGCTACTTGAGGGGTCGGCAGCATTTGGTCGTATGCGCCATCAACGACGCGGTATTGTTCAGCAAAGCCAACTGACGCATGCAAATAAGGCTGTGGCATATAAAGAAGTTGTATTCTCGCTGAGAACTGCTCAGCTGACACACCAGGCTTTTTCAAGGTGAATACAATGGTTGCTTTGACAAGCATGGCAGGTTGACCAGCTTTGATTTCCTCGTCATTAAGCTGAATGGATGCTGGTAGAATACCCCATTCTACTTCCAGGCCGCCAGGGGCTTGATAGCCTTTGAGATCAGGCACAACACTGACCATATAGGTTGGCGATATGCTCCATTCGATTTGCAGTTGGTTGTTTAGGTATTTCAAAAGGCCAGGTACCGCTCTTTCAATCAAGAGGCGCCTGTCTGTGAGTTTCTTCTTCTTGCGTTTCTTTTTTTTGGCTGTTGAAGCCTGATCCTGATGACTGCTGTCTAATTCAGGCATGTCCTCTCCAGCAGAGCTCATGCTAAACCCTACGGTTGGTAAGCCCATGCTTAAACTTATGATGAAGATACAGACAAGATGAATAATGCGGTTCATGTTCGGTGCTCATGGTTGGTAAAAATTTTGATCAAATTGTAACATAAAATAACTTTATGTCAATGTCAGGCAATCTCCATAGAGCACAGGCACCCGAAGTGAAACCATGATTTTTAAGGAAATTGCATTGGAATGCTCAAAAAATTGGTGCCCTTAGTGGCTTTTATACATACGGGAGGTAGCACCCAAAATAATATGGAACTCAACAACCTGATTAAGCGTACCTGCACTTTTGGCATTGGCAAGAGTTTTCAGTATGTGCGTATCTCGCTGTGTGGGATGATGGGCTTTGCAGGCAAAGTCTGCGATAATACCCAAGTCGCATGACCATGCAGTTTGGAGATGAATTATGGGGATCACAGGTATCAGTCCTTTATCGTTGCTTCTGATATTAGCCATTGTACTTCTGTTATTTGGCCCAAAACGCCTGGGACAGGTAGGGCATAGCTTAGGTCAAGCTATTCGCCAATTTCGTGGCGCTATGGATGAAACAGAGCATAAAGAGGATGAAGCTAAGTGAGCTTGGCTGAGTTGGTTGTTATTTTTATCGTGGCGCTTTTGGTGATGGGTCCCCAAGAGTGGCCTAAAATATTTCAGCGAGGTCTGCGCTTCTATCGACATATTGAAAAGCGCTACCAAAATGTTCAACGAGATCTATCCAAAGCTTTGTCAATGGATGCATTGGCAGAGCGCGAAGAGCAAGCGCAAGTAGCCGATCGTCACTATTCTAAGGTGCCTGATTAAATGCAGATGTCTCCACATACTTTAGCCCTTATTATTGAAGTACGGCGACGCCTGATTCTGTCTGTTTTATGCTCGATGATGGTGTTTGCAGGTTTTTGTATATGGCGCGAGCCTTGGGTTAATTGTTTGGTGATGCCCTTAGCAAAACAATTGGGTACAGGCCAGATTATTGCAACCCATGTGTTGCATCCTTTATGGATCCCTTTGCAATGTGCTTTTTATGGCACACTGGGGGTGCTCATGCCCTTTTATATTTACCAAGGTTGGGCTTTCATAGCACCTGCGCTTTATCCTGAAGAAAAGCGTTCTTGGTGGTGTAGGGTATTTTTTAGTGTGGTGTTGTTTTATTTGGGCGTGGCTTTAACCTATTTTATGCTATTGCCTTGGCTTTGCTGGATGACTGTGTGGATGACGCCATCTATGGTGACTTTTATGCCTGATTTGGCGGCTTACGTGTCCTTTGCGCTTTATTTAATGATGCTTTTGGGCGTCGCATTTGAATTACCCACGGCTATGTGGGTGCTGTATCGTTTGGAATGGGTAAGTATTGCAGGCCTTAAATCTAAGCGCCGCTATGTGATTGTTCTGGCATTCACTTTAGGTATGTTGCTGACGCCACCGGATGTGGTTTCACAAATTACTTTGGCTATCCCGCTTTGCCTATTGTACGAAGTGGGTCTCATAATGATTGCTTGGGATGATCGTCAATTGTCCAAGCTCTATAAGACGCCATCACGTACCTCACATCTGTGAAGAAGCCCTTGTGCTGCCAAAGAGAAGGTTGTGGTAGACTGCCTTTTCATTTACTGGGCTTTATTCTTGAGCAAGGTTAACCGATGTTGTTGATGAGTTTTCGTTCAGCTGTTGATAAACTGGCGTTGCTTTTAAAAACTCGCAGTGAAGTCAATTATCATGAAGCAGAGCAGCTTTTAATAGCGGTTTGTGATGTATCGCGTACTCAGATTTATACGGACAATCGCGCTTTGATCACCGCTACACAATGGACTTTGCTTCACCAGTTAGCACAAAGACGCCAACAAGGTTGTCCATTGGCGTATTTGCTGGGTAGTCAATATTTTGATGATCTGCATCTGGCTATTAATCGCCATACTTTGATTCCTCGCCCTGACAGTGAGATTTTATTGCAGACAGCTCTTCGCCTAGGCTCTGCAGAGCACTTACGTGTAGCTGACTTAGGCACAGGCTCTGGTGCGTTGGGTTTGGCTATGGCTTACCACCGGCCTAAGTGGCAAGTCTGGTTGACCGATCGCTGTCAGCAGGCGTTGGAAGTAGCTAGGTATAATGCTGCAAACCTCAGTTTGCAGGAGGTGCATTTTGCTCAAGGACATTGGGGAGAGGCTTTGCCTGGTGGTTTATGGGACTTATGGGTAAGCAATCCGCCTTATGTGAGTTCTGATGATCCCCATTTAAAAGATTTGGCATTGCAATTTGAACCAAAACACGCTTTAATCAGCGGCCCTGATGGCTTAAATGCCATTCGTGTTTTGGTTTTGCAGGCACGGCGTTACCTCAAAACAGGAGGCTGGTTGATATTAGAACATGGAGCAGCGCAGGCTAGCTCGGTGAGGCGATCTTTGATGCAATCAGGATTTATACAAGTAGCGACCGAGTGCGATTCAGCAGGTTGGGAGCGCGTGAGTTACGGTCAATGGTCAAATAATAGTTTTTCAGATCGTTGAATAGGCTTGTTGGAATTATAACGCTTGAGTTTGAGTGCTATCACAGGGAAAATTAGGCTGCGGGAATTGTTTGTCCAGTCTACACTTTTATAGATATAAGCGGTGCATGTAAGGGTGCCGATGAAAGGAGTAAGAAGCTATGCCAGCCGTAAAAAAAACCACTAAGAAAAAAGCCACTGCCCCAGCAAAGAAGAATTCAGCGGCTAAAACGGTGACTAAAAAATCTGCAGTTAAAGCGAAAACCCCAGCGGTTAAAGCTAAAAAACCTGCAGTCAAAGCGAAAGCCTCAGCTGCCGGCGCTAAAAAATCTGCAACTGAAGCCAAAGCATCAAGTTCTAGGGTTACTTTGAAAAAAACAGCAACCAAACCAGCAGCGAGTAAAACCATGTCCCCTGCGTCTAAAAAATCACCGACTGTGAAAAAGAAGGCTGCCAAACCTTTAGCTTCTGAAAAATCAACCAAAAAAGTGACTAAAGCTAAAGAAGTGATGGCAGAAGAGACATCAGTTGAAAAGCCTAGGAAAGTTCTGCCACGTATTAAAGCTTTACCTGAACTTGTGATCGATAATGCTGCGGCCATAGGTTTTATGGGGATCCCTCCGTATGACATTTTCCCTGATGAGGAGTATATGAATGACAAGCAGACGGCGCATTTTCAGCATATTCTTTTGACTTGGAAGAGGAGCTTGGTTGAAGAAATGAATCGTACAGTGACTCACATGAAAGATGAAGTAATTAATTTTCCCGATCTCAACGATCGTGCCAGCCTGGAAGAAGAATTTAGTCTGGAACTTCGCACTCGTGATCGTGAAAGAAAACTGATAAAGAAAATTGATGAAGCACTGTTCAGCATTACCGAAGATGAGTATGGGTTTTGTGAAACTTGTGGTATAGAAATAGGTATCCGTCGTTTGGAAGCGCGTCCCACGGCAACACAATGTATTGATTGTAAAACTTTGGCAGAAATTAAAGAGAAGCAGCTAAAAGGTTAAGCATGTCACATCACGTGGTGTTTGAACCAGAGCTTGAGTCTGGCTTACTAGAAAAGCGTTACAAGCGATTTTTAGCCGATGTTATGCTCCATGATGAATTAACGACAATTTATTGTCCTAATACAGGTTCTATGTTGCATTGCGACACGCCAGGCAGCCGTGTATGGGTGTCTTACCAACCGAGTAGTACTCGCAAATATCCTTATACATGGGAGCTCGCTGAAATCAATGGTGCAATGATAGGTATCAATACTCATCGTGCTAATGAAATCGTACATCAGGCTTTAAAAGCGAGTCATATTCCTGAACTTGCACAGTACGGGCATATAGAGCGTGAAGTGCCTTATGGCGTAGAGAAAAGCCGTATTGATTTTTGTTTATCTGATGAGGCTCACCGCTGCTATGTGGAAGTTAAAAGCGTGACCTTGGCTGATGGGGGTGTTGGTTATTTTCCCGATGCTGTGACCACGCGTGGTCAAAAGCACTTAAGAGAATTGATGGCGGTGGTAGAGCAAGGGCAAAGAGCGGTACTGTTTTATTGTGTACAGCACACAGCCGTGAATTCGGTGAAACCGGCAGAACACATCGATCCTGTTTATGCAGATTTGGTGCAACAAGCGGTGGCTTCCGGTGTAGAAATTTTGGCTTATGGCGTGAATGTGACACCAGAAGGCCTCAGTCTATCAGATAAATTACCTTTTTATACCGATTGAATTTGCTAAATATTCAAACTTATTGGATAATATAAATCAAATCATTAGGTTTTAAGTGAACACCATGAGCAGCCAAGTCACCACAGAGCAAGAAACGCCATTGAATTTTACTGAAAACGCTGCTCGTAAAATTTATGATTTGATGCAAGATGAACCTACACAGGATGCGGCTCTTCGCGTCTACATTACCGGGGGTGGTTGTTCCGGTTTTCAGTATGGATTTACTTTTGATGAAAAAAAGCTCGATGATGATATTACAGTAACACGCACCATCACTGTCGATAAAGAAGCACAAGCGGCGGTGCAACTTTGGGTGGACGCCATGAGTTTTCAGTATTTGAAAGGCGCTGATATTGATTATCAGGAAGATTTGGAAGGTGCACGTTTTGTTATTCGAAATCCTAATGCTAAAACAACATGTGGTTGTGGCTCTTCTTTCGAGGTTTGATAGCGAACAATAAGGCTTGCAATTTGTCTGATCAGTGTTCAGATCCGAGGGGATGAGTCCTTATGTTCTTGTATCAACGCACTGATATCAGAAAAAAAATGGGTTAGCATACGTTGGGCTAATGGCTGAGATCTTACCATAGCGTCGTTGACAGCTTGCCAGTTGCTTTCATTAGTTTTTTTTATCTCATTGATGGATTTTTGCAGCATATCATGTTAAATCAAGCAATAAGGTTGGAGCCTTCTCAGCAGGATAAATCCCACCCAACAAAGTCGCTTGACTTGCTCCTGTGACAGAAGGGAGATTACCTGGTAAATTTTCCAGAGTTTGCTTAGCCAGCCAGGCCCAGGCCATGGATTCAATGCTTTGCGGTGGCACACCAAAGCTTTCTGTAGTATTGACATCACTGTGGACACACAGTTCCCTGATTCGCTGAACCAGCATATCATTTTCACAACCACCGCCGCATAAAATCACTTCTTGATTATCAGGCTGATAGCGTTGTATATCGAGAGCTATGATTTTGGCTGTCAGCTCCAGCAATGTTCGTTGTACATCCTGAGCTTTCAAATCAGAGAAATTATCCAAATAACTTTTTAACCAATGAGCATTGAAATATTCACGTCCGGTGGATTTGGGGATAGGTTTTTGGAAATAAGGATCGTGCATTAATTGTTTAAGTAAGAGAGCTTTGCAGGAGCCTTGTTTTGCCCAGTGGCCTTGGTTATCGAAAGGTTGTTGTTGGTGTGTCTGGATCCAATGATCCATCAAGGTATTTCCAGGACCACAATCAAAACCTTGTACTTCACCTTGCTTGGGCAGCAAAGTGATGTTAGCAATACCGCCCAGGTTTACCACTGCACGTTGATGCGTTGGGTTGTGCAGCAGTGCTTGATGAAAACCTGGGGCTAAAGGTGCACCTTGGCCCCCCAACGCCATATCGCGTCGCCTGAAGTCAGCAACAGTGGTGATTCCGGTGTTGGCTGCAATGACGTTGGGATCGCCAATTTGCAGAGTTGATGGGTAGGGTGGTTGTGGGTAGTGATACAGGGTTTGCCCATGACTGCCAATGGCGCGGATGGTATGGGCTTCGATTTTGGCAAGCTCGAGATGTGCAAGCACATGTTCGGCTATGCACTGCCCAAGCCAGCGATCGAGTTGGCACAACTGATCCAGCGAGCAGACAGGATGTTGAATGATGTCCTGGCAGGCTTGGCGCAGCGCTGGTGGGAAAGAGGTTTGGTGGCTTGTGTGAAGTTGCAGGTGTTTTGTTGAAAAATCGACCAAAGCACTGTCTATGTGATCGAGGCTGGTGCCTGACATGACACCCATGAACAATTGTTGCATGCACAATCCTGAATTACGCGAATAGAGTCCTTTTGATAACATAAAAGACTGCTTGAAGGAAGGTTCGAAGCTTATTTTGTCACGGCTGTCCCATTAAAAGAGCTGTATAATATTTACCAAAGGTTTAAACTCTTTGTTTTTATAAAACAAGGAGTTAGTTGTGAGCGTGAAGAAAAAACCAGCCTTTCTTTATCACTTTGATGAACTGGAAGATCCGAGAATTGATAGAAAGAAGCTCTATCCACTGCTGGAAATATTGTTAATTGTGCTG
>CAYGTQ010000016.1:25071-26734 GCA_964352915.1 uncultured Legionellales bacterium | reverse complement strand
AATGGGGCCTTGTTTGTCAAAGCCACTTTGCCCCATGGGATCTTTATTTTTTGGGATCCCAAAGAGTAAAACTGCAGGCAAATTCAGAAAGTCTATTTCAGTAATTTCTTTTTCAAGTTGAGAAAAAGGCAATTGATAACAATCAGGCATGCTTTTTATGGCTTGTTTATCCTGGATACCGTCTTTAATAAAGATAGGTACAATTAAATCGTTTACCGTCAATTGTGTTTCTTGCACCATTTTTCTTAAAGAAGGATGGTGTCTAAGGCGCCGCATGCGAGTGTTCAGCTCTATCATTAATGGATCCTTTGGGTATTGGTCATTGTGTTTGGTGAGTTATTATAAGCACGGGTGCATTGGGTTGCAAAAGTAAAAGTACCAGCGACCGCTAGCACATCATGTCTGGTTACCTGCTATTTATTTGACAGAATCAGAAATGCATAAAGAATAGAAGCATTGTCTGAAAGAGAGGCGCTATGAGCTGTTACTTATTTCAATAGATTGTAAGTATTTATTACTCAGCGACTATTTTATTCTCGTTTATTTGGGCGGCATGATACTATTCTTAGTACATGCTTGAGAATAGCTGTTTGATTCTGTACCATCATTTAGAGCGATGCTGTGTTAAGGGAGGGACTATGCATAAGGTTATTATTTTTGGTGCTGGGAAGATTGGTGAGCTTGTATCTGTTTTATTGAGTGAAACGCGTGATTTTGAGGTTCACATTGCAGATGTGGTAGATGATTTTTCATCTTACAAGGCACAAGATGTAACTTATGTTAGGCTGGATGTCAAAAAAGAAGACGAAGTATCTCAATATTGCCAAAAACATGGCATTCAATCCGTGCTTTCAGCTTTGCCTTTCTATTTAAACACTTGTCTTGCTCGTGTCGCAAAAACATGCCATTTGAATTATTTTGACTTAACAGAAGATACAGAAGTGACTGATGCTGTTAGGGAGTTGGCAGAGGGTGCGCAATCAGCTTTTGTGCCACAATGTGGCTTAGCGCCAGGTTTTGTTGGTATTGTAGCTAATTATTTAATCAATCAATTTGATCGTGTAGAGCAAGTGAAGCTTCGTGTAGGCGCTTTACCTGAAAATAGCAGCAACAGTCTACATTATGCGCTGACTTGGTCTACAGAAGGGGTCATCAATGAATATGGTAATGCTTGTGAAGCGGTGGTCAATGGTGGTCTTACCTTAGTATCTCCTTTAGAGGGCTTGGAGAAAATTCAAATTAATGGTCGTGAGTACGAAGCATTTAACACGTCGGGAGGGCTTGGAAGTTTAGCTCTGTTGCATCAAGACAAAGTCAGCAACATGAACTACAAAACTATTCGGTACCCAGGGCATTGTGAGAAAATGCGTGTACTGATGTTTGACTTAAAGCTCAACGAAGATCGAGAAACTTTGGGTCATATTTTGGAGCGCGCTGTACCTAGAACGGCACAAGATGTGGTTCATATTTATGTGTCTGCTGAGGGTTACAGAGACAGGAATTTTTTTGAAGAGAATTATTTTAAAACCATTCGTCCAAGCAAAATAGGCGGCCGTTTCTGGTCAGCTATTCAAGTTTCTACAGCAGCCAGTCTTTGTGCTATTGTTGATATCGTGTTGAATCATAAAAATGAATTTAAAGGATTTGTGTACCAGGAACATAT
>CAYGTQ010000016.1:0-25061 GCA_964352915.1 uncultured Legionellales bacterium | reverse complement strand
GGAACATATTTCTTATGAGGAGTTTTTAGCTAATCGATTTGGTCAGTATTACGCTTAATGCAATCACCAAGGAGCATATTATGATTAAAGAGCTGTTGCCCAATTTATTTTCAGATAATAGAAATGAAGGTAGCTGGCTTGGAAGCAAGCCTATGCCAAGCCATAGAGACAATCCTGTAGCGTCTTATAATCCAAGCAATGGTGAGTTATTAGGGCATGTAGATACCATCACTGATGCTGGCTTTAAAGATTTGATGCAGGGTGCGTCTCAAGCATTTATGGAGTGGCGCAAGGTGCCGGCACCTCAGCGTGGCGAAGTGGTTCGACAAGTGGGTAATGCATTACGTCAACATAAAGAGGAACTGGGACAATTGGTTTCGCTTGAGATGGGCAAATCATTACAAGAAGGTTTGGGTGAAGTGCAAGAGATGATTGATATGGCCGACTTTGCTGTAGGCCAGTCACGTATGCTTTACGGACATACAATGCATTCTGAGCGTCCTGAGCATCGTATGTATGAACAATGGCACCCACTGGGGATTGTCGGTGTGATTTCAGCTTTTAACTTCCCTGTAGCTGTGTGGGCATGGAATGCTTTTGTTGCAGCTGTTTGCGGTAATATCACGGTGTGGAAGCCTTCATCAAAAACACCTTTATGCGCTGTAGCGACTCAAAGAATTTGCAGCCAAGTGGTGACTGAGATGGGTATGCCTGACATTTTTGCGAGCTTTGTAACGCAAGATCGAGAGCTTAGCAATCAATTTCTGGATGACGATGCCGTGCCTTTAGTGTCATTTACAGGTTCAACAGCTACAGGAAAATGGGTTTCGCAGCGTGTCGCTGGCCGTTTGGGAAGAACTATCTTAGAGCTTGGTGGCAACAATGCGATGATTGTTGATGACTCAGCAAATTTGGATTTGGTACTACCAGCTTTAGTATTTGGCGCTGTGGGTACCGCAGGTCAACGTTGCACCAGTACGCGCCGTGCGTTTATTCATGAATCTATTTATGATGAAGTGGTACCTAAGCTTAAGTCTGTTTACGAACAACTTAGAGTTGGCGACCCTTTAGACCAAAATAACCATATGGGCCCTTTGGTGGATGAGGCTGCTGTCGCCACTTATCTAAAGGCTGTCGAGACAATTCAAAGTGCTGGTGGGCATATTTTGACAGGCGGTGAGGCGCTTGATAAAGCAGGTTTTTATGTGAAGCCTACTCTGGTTGAAGGCATGAGCCTTGAGCATGCTATTGTTCAAGAGGAAACTTTTGCACCAATACTTTATTTATTTAAATTCAAAGAGTTAAAAGACGCCATCCAAGGTCAAAATGCAGTTCGCCAAGGCTTATCTTCAGCTATTTTCACCAATCAAGTGCTGCATGCGGAGCAATTTCTAGCGGCTACAGGCAGTGATTGCGGTATTGCAAACGTTAACATAGGCACTTCAGGCGCCGAGATTGGTGGGGCTTTTGGTGGAGAGAAAGACACAGGCGGTGGCCGGGAAGCAGGCTCTGACTCCTGGAAGGCCTACATGCGACGTCAGACCAATACCATCAATTGGGGGCATGGCTTGCCGCTAGCACAAGGCATAAAGTTCAATATATAGGCAAATAAGCAAAAAAAACCATAAATGTATAAATATTGTTAATATTAAGCCGATATCACTGATTAGAGGAATTTAATTCGTGATGTCGCTTTGTGAACAATCGTCGTAACTATTATCGTATGCTGCATCTGCAGCCTGACTGCCCAGATGGCATGATCAAAGCAAGCTACCGTGCTTTGATGCTAAAGCTTAAGTATCATCCTGACTTAGGAGGTGATACGGCCACAGCTGCAATGATCAACGAAGCTTATCGTGTGTTGTCTGATCCACATCTGCGTAGCGAGTACGATAAAAAACTTTTTGCAAGCAGTGTTATCCAAAAACATAGCCAGGGCCGGGCCGGGCGAGGGCAAGATGAGGAACCTGACGCTTCGCCAGACAACAGTAGCTCAAACAATGAAGCAGAGCAGCGCGCTAAATGCAGTCCTGCAGGTGCGGCTGCTTATCAGCAAGCTAATATTGACGATACTCAGGACGATGAAGCTGTTGAGAAGCGTGGTATTGAGCGAATGGAGAAAACAGGTTTAGTCAATTACTCCGTAGGTTCACATCGCACTATGTCTAAAGGTGTGATGAGTGATTTGTCGCCCAAGGGGATGCGTATGTTGGTGGTTGAGCAATTAGATGCTGGCATGCAAATCACTATTGAAACTGAACTGTTTCGTGCAGTGGGAGAAGTGCGCAATGCAGTGCCAACAGTTCAAGATGGTGCCAGTATTCTTGCTTTAGGGATTTTATTTCGATCGATTACATTTTTTGATAGAAAATCAAACTTTATTTCCACATATGCATAGCTCATCAGTGCGAATACTGGTGATATGACTATGTGGTTTTTGCAGCAGAACAAGTGCCTGTAAACGTTATTCTTCTGAAAAGAGTCTCCTAGCATATTTGAAGCAATGAGAGATTATCTAATTACAAAAGCAGAGCTTCAAAAATGTTAGGTAAGAAACGCAGCGTTAGCTTGTATCAACAGCTCACGCCTATGGTAAGCTTTTTAGTTAAGGAAATGAGATTATTAGGATTGTTGCGCATTACTAATATGTTGTGTCAGGTAGGCAGCTTGCAATACGACAAATAACACAGTCAGACCGAGCAACCCAAATAATTTGAAATTTACCCAAGTTTCAGTGTCAAAGTTATAAACAACATAAAGATTAATTGCTCCCATGAGGAAAAAGAAACCACTCCAACTGATGTTGAGCTTTGTCCAAATGTCTTGCGCAAGTGAAATATGTTGTCCCATCATTTTTTCAACCAAAGTGCTTTTTCCTATCAGTTGGCTTCCAAGAAAAGCTGTGGCCATGAGCCAGTTAATGACGGTAGGCTTCCACTTGATAAACATCTCATCTTGAAAAAATAAAGTAGCGCCCCCTAAAATAACAATGGAACCTAGGGTAATCAAATGCATGGTTTCAACATGGCGGTTCAAGTACCAAGTTAATAGGACTTGTATCCCAGATGCTCCCATAGCAACGAAGGTAGCAATATAGATGTTGCCAAACTTAAAAGCGATAAAAAAAAGCACAACAGGCAAAAAATCAAATAAAAATTTCATGATGATTGAGACCTAATTAAAAAATGAATACAAGCAGTCCATATAAAGTATAACATATGTTTGGCAGGGCTCCCAAGGACTTACTTTGCCAGTTACCAGTATCCTTTACAAATGGCTTTATCAGCATCTATAATCTCGGCTTAATTCTAGGAATTAACGGCCAAATTGTCTAAAAACTTGTCTTAAATTCATCATTTCGCGCCAGGGACTAAATATTTTAAAATAAGAGCCGATAAATTAAGTAAGACCGTCTATATCTATTAAGCCTAGGTAATTTTTATGAATAAATTAATACGACTGTGCATTTTTTTTGCTCTTATTTTCTAACGCTTATACAGCACCAAGGATCTTGTTTGATATGTGCTTTCGCAATCAAAGTGATTATGTATTATATGTTCGGATAAATATAGTCTATGACGAGAATACAAGGCGCACAGAATTTGCTACTTTATATTCTGGAGAGTTATTTAGAGTTTCAGATATCATAAAGCAAACCAGCCAAGAGGTGACAATGAATTTCACTACAAGACCGTCGAATATTTATTTTGGCAATGGTTTTAGAGGGACAGTTGAAGAGCTATATGAAAGACCTATATCCGAAAGATTCCGTTGCCGTACTCTCAATATCATTTCTGATAGTGGTGGCGGTTTAGCCGCAACATTTTTAACAGGTAACAGAGACCGCTAATAGTAACCACCAAATCGTTTGAGTACTTAAGCTATGGATGTTGCTTGGATACTAAGACTCTCCAGGGCCTAGCCTGGCGTCGGTTCTAAAAGCGAGTTTAGATGCTGGCAAGCTGACGCTGTGTAGATTTGATGTCAATTTAGTTTATTCTGATATCGGGCGCCTCAATTTGTCTAGCTGGGTTAGTCGAGTACTTTGAACTTAAGGTTTTTAGCTCGACGGTGTAGAGCAGAATCAACTTCAAGTGTTACTTGCGTGTCCCTGCAGTTCAATGCTACCTTCCCAATACCGCCATCATCTCGGCGTAAGTATTGAAATTTGGTTAGAAAATTTAAGTGAAAGTGTAGGTCTTTTATAGTCACTTTAATTACCCTAAGATAGAAACCAGCATGGGTATCTTGTAAGGTTAGATATCGTGATGATTGCTGTTTTATCGGAACATCGAATGGTACTGATTGCATTTCATCTTCCGCATTGGAGTAAGCTAGCAATTGAATGCTTAGATCTTCAGAGCAACAATTCGTGATCTTGAGCTGAACGGTATAGGCGAGAGTATGAGCATTCATCAGTATGGAAATCATGACACAAGAAAATAAATGATACATGCTTTTGCCCTACGATTTTTGTCTACCTAGTACTAAAGAATGATAGTTGTTTTTGTAGCTCTTTAACACTTCATAGGTCGGAATGTCAGGGCAATCGCATCTAAATGGCTTTGCCAAAGAGTTAACGGTATGATCTATTGCTGTCTTTTATGATAAAAGACAGCAATAGATCATGGATAGCACAATTCACAGTCATTTTGAGATATTAATTGTAAAAGTGCATCATTTTGGCAGTCAAAAAAAAAATGGCTTGACAGTATGGTAGCTTGCTGTTATGGGAAGGCGCTGACAAAATAAATAAGTCTATTTGAGCAGTTAATTTGCAGCATAGCGCCACAGAGCTTGATTATATTGCGTACGACATCAAGTTTTCTTTCTCTTAAAAAGACCCATAGTTTCGACATGTTTTGTATGAGGGAACATATCCATGATGCCTATCTGCGCCAGTTCATATTTGTTGGTGTTTGTCAGTAATTTTGCATCTCTTGCAAAAGTAATGGGGTTGCATGAGATGTATAAAATATAGGAGGGTGTTAGATTCATGATATGAGGTATAATTTTCTCAGCGCCTGAGCGAGGAGGATCAAGTATGATTTTATCATAGTGCTGTTTGATAGATTGACAAAAGTCTATTTTGGTCAAATCATGGGCAATAAAACGTGCATTTGTGATCTGATTAGCTTCAGCATTCATATCAGCTCTTTTGAGCAGTGATTCGCTGAGCTCAATACCTGTAATTTGTTTTACATGGCGAGCTATGGGTAAAGTGAAATTACCAAGGCCGCAAAAAAGATCGAGTACATGGTCTTGTGTGCTGAGTTTTAACCAGTCAATGGCTTGATTGACCATGGCACGGTTAAGTTCGAAATTGACTTGAGTAAAATCTGTGGGCTCAAATTTTATATTAATTTGATGTGCTGGATGTTGATAGCTCATCTTGGGGAGAGTATGCATAATACAATGTACGCTATCTAAATTTCCAGGTTGCAGGTAGATAAAAATCTGGTGTTTCTCTCCTAGAGTAATCCATTTTTTTATATCACTTTCAGGCAATGGTTTTAAATGGCGAAGGATAACAGCATGATCTTGATCGCTGCAGGCGATCTCTATTTGCGGGAATTGATCATATGTGGCGCTTTCAGAAATTAACAGCTTAGCTTCCTGTAAAAAATTATTGATGAATTCTGGCAGAATGTCACAATGTTGCATATCAGTCACACTGCCTGCATATTGCTGTGAACGAAAACCTATCATCAATTTCTGTTGAACTTTAACATATTTGATGCTGAGTCTTGCTTTATAGCGGTAATGCCATGGTTCGCTTTTTAATGGCTCAGCCCAACTTGCCACATGAATATTATCATGCAGCAACATCTCAGATAAAATATTATGTTTAAGCTCAATTTGATGCTCAGGGGTTGCATGTTGCAATTGGCAGCCACCGCAATTGGCAAAATGTTCACATCGAGGCTGAGTTCGATATGGGCTAGGATTCAGCACTTCAGTGACATAGCCTTCATTGTAGCGTCGCAAACGTTTAATGTATTGAAAAGAGACTTTCTCATTAGGCAGACTGTAACGTACAAAAGCTTTTTTTCCTGAAACGGTGCCAATGCCTCGGCAATCATGACTAAAATGTGTGATATCTATGAGATGATTTTCCATAATGCTGCATTCATTAATTAAAGTATTTTAGAATTTTATGCTGATACTCGCCGCCCTAACACCAGGTAGTTGCCAAGTAAAATTAACCCCAGACCAATAATGATGGGGAGTTGCCATTGAAATTCTTCGAACCATGTTGATAATAATAACGATACAATAGGCAAGCATACAAAGATGTAAGCTGCACGTTCAGCACCTATGCGTCCAAGGAGTGTGAGATAGCAACCGAAGGCTGCGACTGTGCCCATGACGGATAAGTAAATAAGTGAACTTATGTAAGAGAATGAAAAGTCAAACGAGGGCTGTTGTCCCATCATCACTGCAACCATCAAAGAGAAAATTGCGCCATAAAGCATACCAAACGCACAAATAGGCAATACAGGCAGTTGTCTGTATTGCTGATTATGGTATGAAATAGTTTGCCCCAGCGAAGCACTGTATGTAGCAATAAGGCAAAGGCCGATCCCCATGCTTAGATCTTTAGTGGAGCTTACATTACTTAAATCAGCTAACTCACCTGCAAAAACGACACACACACCAGATATGCCCGTGAGAGCTCCAACCACAACGGACAGCACCATGTCTTTTTTAAGAAGAAGCTTGGAATTAATAATGTTCATGACAATAATACTTGCAGCGACAACAGCAACAAGGCCACTAATTAAATAAATTGAGCCATAATAGAAAAAAATATAGTTGATACAAAACAAGAATATGCCTTGCAGGGCAATGAGCTTATGCTCTTTAAATGAAAAAGATAAAGTTTGATGGGTAAGCTTACAATATATCAACAACAGAACAGCTGCCAGTATAAAGCGATAGACAATGGACCATATGGGCAATACAGAGCCTAGCTGGTACTGAATAGCAAGCCAAGTCGAACCCCAAATCAGTGTGGTGACGATGTACAGCAGGCCATTACTCATGAATATCACCCTCGTGAGCTAGTAATTTTGGTTTGATCTCAAACAAAGTTCCTTGCTTATGTCCACTGTAGCCCCCCAGGCCTTTTTGGCTGATAACACGGTGACATGGAATAATAATGGACCATGGATTGTTTTTACAAGCTTGTCCTATGGCTCGAGGGTGGCTGTTAAGTTTGCGCGCTAAAGCACCGTAGGTGGTCGAGCTTCCCATAGGAATCTCTAGAAGAGCTCGCCATACACGATTTTGAAAATCGGTGCCTTGTGGGAATAGTTTTTTGTATTGAATGGGCTTATGATTTAGAAAATAATTATCCAGTTGTTTCTGAAGTTCTTGTAATTCTTGCGTACTTGAAACAACTTTTATTCCGTCAAATAGATTGAAGTAGAACGAAACCAGTTTTTTTTTTGATACAAAGCCCACATCTGACTGTTTGGAATATTGATGCAGCCTTGATGCAGGGAGTCTTTGGATAAGAAAATTTTATTTAACATCCTCAGACCCCTAAATTTTTTAGCTACTTTTTACTTTGCGCACGAGCTTTTCTTTGATTCGAGCAGAACGTCCAGAGCGTTCACGTAAATAGTAGAGTTTAGCGCGCCTGACATCGCCTCGACGTTTGATTTCAATATCAGCAATCAAAGGGGAGTGTGTTTGGAAAACACGTTCAACACCTTCGCCATGTGAAATTTTTCTAACAGTGAATGATGAATTGAATCCACGGGTTTTCTTGGCAATAACGACGCCTTCAAATGCCTGCAAGCGCTCACGAGTGCCTTCCTTGACTCTAACTTGTACGCTGATGGTATCACCTGGCGCAAAATCAGTTCTATTGTTGCTCAATTGTTCTTGTTCAATTTGTGTAATAATATTGCTCATCTGATGTCTCCGGTTAAGCAACGACATTATAACTCAACTAAAGCTAAATCAAAAGTGCTCAGTTGGCATATTCTTCTTTCATATCAGATAGTAAGGAGATGTTTGTGATAAACTTTTAGCCTATCGACTCGCCATGCTGATAGCTTGGTACTTTTATGGTAGGTTTATGTTTTGGCAGCACATGAGATATAATTTGTCCATTGTATGTGCGTTGTCGAGTTCATGATATTTTTTGGTTCGACTCAAGAAATGTTTCTGTTAAATTATCTATAAACTGCATCATTTTTAGATTTACAGTATCCATCAGCAGCCACTCTCTTCACCATCCCAGATATAATGCAGGAGATCAGGTCTTTTACGTTTGGTCTGCTCTAGAGAAATGGATTCATGCCACTGTTTGATGGCGTTATGGTCACCTGACATCAAAACAGCAGGTACAGACATGCCATCAATTTCATGGGGTCTGGTATAACAAGGTGCGCTGAGTTGTTGGCTTCTGTTGGCAAATGAATCTGATGGGGCTGATTCATTATTATTTAGGGCACCTGGGAGTAGCCGTGTGATGCCATCGATGAGAACTAAAGCCGGGTATTCACCGCCACTTAAGACATAGTCTCCAATTGAGTACTCAACATCAACGTATTTTTTAATGATACGCTCATCAATACCTTCATAGCGCCCTGCCAAAAGAATTAATTTTTTTCGAGAAGAAAGTCCTTCAAAGTGCTTTTGAGTAAGTTTTTTGCCTTGAGGCGACAGATAAATAACACAGGTGTTATCGCCTAATTGTCGCTTTGCCTGTTTTATAGCATCGCGCAGTGGTTGATAGCACATGACCATGCCAGGGCCACCGCCATAAGGTTTGTCATCTACACTTCGATGTTTATCTAAACTGAAATCACGAGGATTGATGGCATCTATCTGAATGAGTCCTTTATCAATAGCTCGTCCAGTAATACCTATTTTGAGGGCTTGCAGGATGTTAGGAAAAAGTGTAATTAGGCTGAAATAAAAAGGTGTGTCACTCATCTAGCAGGCACCACTCACGATTGATGGTGATGGTTTTAAGAGAGGGCTCGATGTTGAGTATGTGTTTGCCTATTAAGCATGGGATCCACAGAGATTTTCCATGAGGTTGAGCAATAACCATGATGTCTTGGGCTGGCATTGTTTTGAAGTGATCAACAGAGCCTATCAGAGTTCCATGCTCGTCAATAACTTTAAAATGGATGAGATCATTCCAGTAGAAACCTTCTTTGAGGGGAGGTAACTGTTCTTTATCGGTATAAATACAACTGTGAGTTAATAGTGATGCTTGCTCACGTTGGTTAATATGCTTAATTTTTATAACAAAATCTGTGCCTTGAGTGCGATGTTGTTCTATATGAAGAGGGCTGAGCGCTTTTGAACTTAAATTTTCGCACCATAGGGGATAGACGAGAATGCTTTGCGGCTCTTCGCAGTAGCTGAGCATCTTAACCCAGCCTTTAATGCCGTGAGCTGCCCCCAATTTACCTATGAGCAAAGGTTGTTTAGGGGGTAGGCCATCATCAGAAGTGTTATCTTGTTTGATAGGCTGTACGCTATTCTGTCGATTCTTCTGTTGGTGTTGGCTCAGCATCTTCAATGGTTGGTTGTTCAATTTTAGCTGCAGGTACAGCTTTAATGATAGGTTTTGGTGCAGTAACAGGTGCTTGATAGTTTTTCATTAAACCAGTCACGCGTTCTGAAGCTTGCGCTCCAACAGATTGCCAATGCTCAATACGATCGACAGACAGCTGAAGCTGAATAGCTTGTCCCTGCGCCGTAGGGTTAAAGAACCCAACTCGCTCAATATATTTGCCATCACGTGCATTGCGTCTATCAGCAACGACCACATGATAATAAGGTTTCTTTTTACTTCCACCTCGCGCTAAGCGTATGACAACCATGAAAACTTCCTTAATTGGTATAACAGCGAGGTATTGTACCAAAGTAGAGCAAGCAAGTGAAGATTTAAAAAGGTAATTTTCCCTTGAATCCTGACATTAAATTGCCCATTCCTTGCATTTTTGGTAATTTTTTCATCATTTTTTGAGCGCGAGTGAATTGTTTAAGCAATTGGTTGACCTCGCCCAGTTGGGTACCGGAACCTTGGCTGATGCGGCGTTTGCGCGATCCATTGATGATGGTAGGCAGATTGCGTTCTTTGGATGTCATTGATTGAATGATGGCTATGGAGCGTTTAATTTGATGTTCCCCAGCTTGCATTTGCTCTTTGGGTACTTGGCCGGCACCAGGTAATTGAGCCATCATACTGCTGATACCTCCCATAGACTGCATTTGTTGCATTTGCTCTAGAAAGTCATTCAGATTAAAACCTTTACCTTTACTCAGTTTTTTAATCAGCTTTTCAGATTGTTTTTGATCAGCTTTACTCTCTATTTGTTCAATCAATGTTAAGACATCGCCCATATCTAGAATACGAGATGCTAGGCGGTCAGGATGGAATATTTGCAGACCATCGATTTTCTCACCTGTCCCGATAAATTTAATAGGCTGCTTGGTTATCAGTCTTACTGAAAGCGCAGCGCCGCCTCGTGCGTCACCATCTGTTTTGGTTAAGATCACGCCTGTTAGAGGTAATTGTTCATGAAAAGCTAAGGCCGTGTGTGCTGCATCTTGCCCTGTCATGCTGTCGACAACAAACAAAGTCTCTTGAGGGGACAGCACTTGATGAATATGACCGATTTCAGTCATCATAGCTTCGTCGATATGCAGACGACCAGCGCTGTCAACAATGAGCACATCACACACTTTTTTAGCAGCAGCTATTTTGGCATCTGCTGCAATTTTAATGGCATCGTTCTGAATTTCTGGCTTAAAAAAATCAATGTTTTCTTGGTTGGCTAATGTTTCCAGTTGCTCTATTGCAGCTGGCCGATAAATATCAACACTTGTCAGCATCACTTTTTTGTGATGTTGTTTGCTGATGAAGCTGGCGAGCTTAGCAGCTGTGGTTGTTTTCCCTGCGCCTTGTAGGCCTGCCAGTAAAATTACTACGGGTGGCTTCTGATCAAGCATCAAAGGTACAGTTTCTTTACCTAAGGTTTCTATTAAAGTGTCATGGACCACTCGAATCAAGGCTTGGCCTGGATTTAAGTGATCTTTTACTTTCTGTCCAACAGCTTGTTCACGCACTTGTTCTAGAAAGCCGTCGATAACACTCAATGCAACATCGGCTGCCAACAGTGATTTTTTAATGTCCCGGAGTGTGCGGTTGATATTTTTATCGCTCAGCCGAGCTTGCCCACGAATATGCTTAAACGCACGTGTGAATTGGTTTGTTAGATTTTCAAACATATGACTATAATATTTGCAGATTAAGTTAAGCAAACATTGTATCATGTCATTAATCAGATAACATTAGGGTACACCTGCCTATTAAGGGGAGACATATGGAAAGCTTGGTAAGCACACTGACATATTTCGGCATGCTGCTGTATGCGCTGGCCATATGGCTACCTTGGGCTCAAGTGAGGGCTGTATGCAGTATCGCTGCATTTTTTGCCCACACCGTGCTTTTATACTGGTGGATTGACAGTGGCTCAGGGCAAAATTTAGCTGATGTGCATTTGATATCTAATGCGGCATGGGGTGCTTTGCTTTTTGCCTGGTGGTTAAATTATCGCCGCTCAATGCCTGGTTTGGTGCGCGGCTGTAAAATGTTCGCTATGTTGTCTATAGCTGTTGTGGTTTTTTTTCCAGATGAACACCGCTTTAGTTTGAATGAGCATCCAAAAGAATTGCTTCATATTCTGATGGTGATTGTGGTGCTCAGTCAAACCATCGTGACAACACTACTGGCTTTAATGTTGGTCTGCCAACGCTGGCTTCTTAAACAAACAAGGACAAAATACCACTTATCAGTACCGCTTGAACGGGTTGAAATGTTGTTCATTTCCATGAGTGAACTAACTTGCCTCATGCTGGGTTTTGTATTGATGATGAGTTTATATTTATTTTCAGAAATGATGCATCAAGCACTGTTTTATAAACTGATGTTATCCATATCAGCTTGGTGTTGCTTTCTTATGGTATGGCTGGGTTATGAATACCTCAGGTGGTCGGTATCAAGACTTCTGGTGTTTGCTTTGTGTGGATGTTCCCTGTTGTTATGGGTATCGTTTATGGCTATGCAGTAAACATTGTTCTTCGATAAATTGATAGCCTTGTAGTAACTTTATGAATGATTGCAGGCCGAGGCTGAAAAATATTGGACTGACAGGGTATGTCAGTCCAATCACGTTGCCTTACAAGGGAGGTTCATATGCTTATGGCATGCGGGTTGCTTCAAGCTAATTAGGATGCAGTTGTTCCACCCATATCACCCATATATAATTCCTCTAAGCTAAATTTTGCAAAAATAGCTCCAGTGCATGGACGCATCAGCTTTGCATAAAGCTTAGCGGAGACATTACCTTCAAAAATAAGGGTGTTTGGGCGTTGGTATCGATTTTCGAATAATAGTGTTAGAAGTACAGGATATGAGCCATAAGAATATGAGCCATAAGAATATGATTTACGTGGATTTGGATGTATACCTGTCAATGTGATGGTATGAGTAAGAGCTTGAGGATGAATTTCAATTGTCTTGCGTCCAAAAGATGATGATTGAATGCTGGATTTTTCGAAAGGAGATAATTCAATAAACTGTCTACTCTTATCATAACCTTGTAGGGTAAAGACCACTGCTGCTCTTCTAGTAAAAACTTTATTTTTATTAATAGGATATTTTTGTTGGTTTATCAAGTGCACACCAAATGATGCAAGCACGGGATCGCTTGCATCAGCAATATTAAATTGTATTGTTGGTGAATGACCAATTTGCAACATACTCCAACCTGAACAACTCCATAAGCTTATCAAAGAAGCGATTAAAAATTTCTTGTAATACATGTTTGTATTCATGGTAACCTCTATAGTTGCACTGCGTTATGATAGTTATGCTTCAGTCTGTTGGCTCACAGACAAAACATGGATTACTGATTAATTAATTTTAGACGAGAAATTCAGGGGGAAGTGGTTTAAAAAAAGGCATTGCTCATTTTTAATACAAAACTATAATTACTTGTGCTGAGGTTTAGTGGAGCATATTATTTGAATTAATTTTTTAAAATAAAAGCATACTAATCAAAAAAAATTATTAATAAAGATTTATAATGTTGCACATTTGTCTGGATTATTGCAATTTGATAAAGAGTACTTGTTGGCTATCAATTGATGCTTATACATAAGTTAAGCTTTATCGCACAAAAGCATACTGCTATCATCAATAGAGTGAAGCAACATTAATGCACAAATTTTCAATGTTTTATTGTGAACCTGCCTTATGATAGCTTAAAAATGATGGGCATAGAGACTATTCAAATCATTTATTTGGCATGATTATAATGCGCGCTAGCTATTTAATTTTAAAGAGCTAGCTAATATACTCGTAGCATTTGATTTTTAGGTTTTTAATTTTTTTGTAAAAGATCAAAAAAACGCTTGCAATATATTTTAATGAGATCATGCTTACAGTCATGAAAGTATTTAGACTAAACGATGAGCAAATTAATGAACTACGCCGCGCACATCGCAGAGCAAAGAACAAACGTGATGCAGGGGAAGATCAGATGCTTTGCTACGTGACGTCACAAAGTATGCGGATTTAGGTTATATGGGTTTGGATAAATTATCCAGCCAAGTTAAGCTGCCTCATAAAAAGCCGAAAGACGGTGCATTAAGCCAACAGCAAAAAGATGATAACCGGGCACACAGTCGTGTTCATATTACCGTGGAGCATAAATTTGTGAGCTCAAAAGGTTTCGTATCCTATCTGATATCTACCGTAACTTCAGAATCAAACACCACATGAGATTCAACATCATTGCGGGTATTGTCAATATACAGCATGGTTTCTGAGCTCAATCTCTACAATATGAACTAAAATCAACTTTAATTTAATTTCGCAGAAGCTCTAATATTTTCCTCTACCTAACAAAAGACATTAATGATAAAGTTTTCTAAAGACATGGCCACTCTCCTTGAAATAATTGGTTTTGTTGAAACAAAACTCACATGAGTTGGCCTTGCCTTGCAAATTTTATGCATATTGACCTGCCTTTAAGTTAAACATCGCGACATATTAGTAATTTTTTGCAAAACTATTTTGGAGAATGCCGTTGGGCTTTTCAAGTTTGTCTGATTAATCAATAGACCCTCTAAAAACCCAAGCAATTTACAGCACTATTCGGACTTGAGCGTCTATACTGATCTTTAAAGGTTTTTATTAAGGAATCAAACATGTTACATACGGATCAATCTTCAAAACTAGAAGCTCTCCTAGGCACAGCTGAACCTGACCAATTCAAAATAATATTAAGTGAAATTTTGTCACTTGATAAAGAATTTCTTCAGGATGTCACTGTACAGCACGCCATCATTGCCAAAGGTTTGGAAACGGTTGGGTATGAAGTAGAAGTAGATGCTGAAGATTATGAAGATTATGATGATAGCCAGCTCATGCCTTGCGCTCCCATGCTTTACGAGCAGCCTTTTCTCAGTATGATAACAACATTATTGCATGATCATTATGAAAGCTTAGATCATGCAGCTATTATTAAAAAAACTTCTGATCCAAAAGCGTTGTTGTCTATCTACAAAACTACAGAGATGGATATTCCAGCGGAAGCCATTGCAGCTTTTATCGATCGCGATGTCTCTTTTGAAGAGGTGGAAACTCTTATTTTTTCAAGTTTAGGGGATAGCTATACGTCAAGCTGGGAACCTTGGCTAGAAGAGGGTAATATCAATATTGAACCTTATTCAGATGCAGAACTCCATTCACATTTGAATGATCAGGCTTCTTTGACTACTATAATTGATGCATTATCACGTTCAACTTCATATAAAGGCAAAGATTGGTGTAACTATCTTATAGACGAATTAGAAGAAAGAAAGCAATATGTACCAAATAGCTTAACTATTTAGCACAGAACCGGCTGATGGAAAATGCTATTTGGTCCTGTTATCTAGATCAGCGTATACTCATTATGGTTCAAGGTGCGAAATTAAGCATCTTAAAATTATCAGTGATTCTGGATTTTAGTATTTTCGTCATTGTGTTCCTCCTCAGTTTAACATCATAGGAATATTCACTGAGAGCAATAACCTACACTTCTGATTTCAAGCCAACACCATCAAGCATCGAAGAGTTCATCTCAGGTATTGGTGTATGGGTTTATATGCTAAGAAATTACCAGAAAACCAATCAATTGGCACTATGCCAAAGCCTGAGGTTTCAATGCGGCTTTGTTGAATAAATCGAGTTTTGGATTGCCGCCACGATTTATTGTAGGCAAAATCTAATGGGTATTATATTGATGTGTTGATCTTACCCTGCTTTAGAGGACAGTAAATTGTTAAGATTTAGCCAGTGATAATACTGACTACGACACACTTGTAGAAGTTGGCACATCAGCGTCACTGGAAACAGATGTTGATGGTCTTTAATCCAGGCATACTTCACACTGTTTCGCTCGCGAAGTATACCTCCGCTTTTTTTAGTATGGCTTTCTCTTGTTTTAACTGAGCGTTTTCTTTACGTAACTGCTTTAATTCTGCTAACAACTCATCTTGTTCTACCTGATGGCTCTGTTCTTTATAGTTAGAATAATATTTCACCACCCAACCATGAAATGTGCTGCCACTCACTCCTAATTCTTTGGCCATTTGATTTATCGATTTTTCAGATTCCATCGCTAATACAGCTGAGGATTTTTTAAAATCTTCACTGTATTTCGTTACTGATCGTTTTAACATCGGTATTCCCCTTAACTTTCTCGGAAATAGTCTAATTTATATGTCCGCTTTAGTGTAGACAGATCAAGTTTTCTTTCATACACTCAAAAATGAATTGATATATCAACATCATTTTCAAACTTAACTAAAATCCAAACAGGAGATATTTGAATATGTAGAAATCTATTACAACCGAAAAAGAATCCATTCTTCTATTGACTACCGTATACCTGCTGAGGTTCAATAGGCTGCGTGAAATTCTGTCCGGCAAAGCGTAGGAAGATCAGAATTTTATATTGTACCTAGTCAAGCCCCCTTGAGTGTTGTTTTGCCCATAATTTTTTTAAAAAGTATAAAGGCCCATGGTGTATCAAGCAAATCCAAGGCGCAGATAATACAACTGAATTTTTGTCAAAAGCAATTTTAAATTTTACTGATAATTATCAAGAAAATAAAATAGAGGATGAATATTGGGGAAGAGTGACTCAGCAAATTTTTGTTTACTGAGAAGACAACATATTTTTTTATGGCTCATTCAGGGTCCAATCAAATTCTCGAGAATTAATTTCGTATTTTTCCAAGTGTTTTTTTAGTTCACTGTCTGCAAATTTCATTAAATGTTTTTTCAGACTCTCTTGTGAACCGCCAAAATCTTCCAGGTAATATTTATACATAGCTGGCACTTGCAGGATACCGTCTTTAACATGAATATTTTTTGGATTATTGATAAAGCGAGTAGCTGCTTCTTTTAGCTGTTTTTCTAAATGTTTCCCAGAGACGGCTTGGTTGCTGGTATTGAAGCTTTTTGCACCCTTCATGAGAACATAATGCAACCTTGGATCTTTCCAAATAGGGCGAAGTATGCGTGTTTCAATATCATTTAATGAGATAGAAGCATCCTCAATGGTGATCAGCTTTTCTTGCCAAGGCCCATGCACGAATGGATCATTGGAAAGCTGAATATCTTGCATCGAGTCAATAGGATAATAGGTTAATCCCCAGTGAATAACAATTGCATTATACAAATTGACCCAGTAAGCAAACTGTTCACTTGCATTGTATTGGCGGATGATTACTTGGGATTGATTGCGAATATATTTATGTAAGGCACCTGAAGCGCTGTCAGATATATTTTTATAGTCAAGTCTTAAGCCATGTTTGGTGTCTACTACGTGTTTTTTTAAGAATGCATCAAATAAACTATGATCAATATAACGTTTTGATTTTTCTGGCACAGTTTGCCAACGCATCAGAACCCAAGGTGTTGGCGCAGTTTCTGATTCGGCCTCAGCAGTGCTTTCTGATAAGCTTGTACAAGGCATGGCAACAAAAAAGCTTAGTAAAAAGATATTAGAAAAAATAAAATATTTATGCCACGTTAGATCGATGTTGTATAGCACGTGCGATTGTCCCTGCGTCTATATATTCAAGCTCGCCTCCCAGAGGTATGCCATGGGCAATTCTTGAGGTCGCTATAGGTAAAGGTTTTAGCGCATCCACGATATAGTGAGCAGTTGCTTCACCTTCAACTGTAGAATTGGTTGCTAATATTAATTCCCTTATTTCTGAAGTTTGGCAGCGTTGTATCAGCTTGTCCACACCAATGTCTTCAGGACCAACCCCATCTATGGGCGACAGATGACCTTTAAGAACAAAATAGACACCGCGGTAGCTGCTGGATTGTTCAATGGCAATGACATCGCTGGGCGACTCTACGATGCATAGCATGCTATGATCCCGCTTAGTGTTACTACAAATCTGACAAATAAGATCTTCAGTGAGAATATGACAGCGTTGACAGGATTGCACAGCCATTAAAGCATCGCTGATAGCATCGGCCAGCAGATGGCTTTTGGCCGGAGGCTGCGTTAATAGGTGCAACGCCATACGTTGAGCTGTTTTTGCTCCGACTCCTGGTAAAACGCGCAGCGCTTGCATTAATTGAGCAATTTTAGGGCTATAAATATGCTCACTCATGTAGAGTTAACCTAGGAGATTGGCCATAGGCCCAAACTGTTTTTTTAATTGTGTGCCAATTTTGTGTGTTGCGTCATTGATCGCTGCAGTGATCAAATCTTCCAGTACGGATTTTGGTTCCTGTAATAAGGATTCATCAATATTAACTTGCTTAGCATGGAATTTGCCTGTCATGGTAACGCTAACAAGACCAGCTCCAGATTGCCCGGTGCTTTCTAATGCTTGTAATGATTGTCCCGCGTCTTTGACTGCGTTCAAAACTTTGCTCATATCGGAAAAATTGATCATGATGAATAAAACCTATGGTATTTATCAGTACAGTAACCATTTTATCACAAAAATTATGCCGATGCTTCTTTGGGTATAAGTGTCGCTGCAACTATTTGACCATCAAAATGTTCAATCAAATTTTGGACATTTGCATTGTCTTTTGCTTGTTGCATAGCTTGCTCGTGCTGGGCTTGTTTTTTTTGTTGCTTTTGAGCTGCTGGTGTATATTCTGATGTTGATGATGCAATCGTTATCTTTAATTTCATTGGCTTTTGCCAATAAGTACTCAAAGCTTTTTCAATACGTGATTGGATGGTATCGGTTAAAAGGTTACCTTTTACAGGATCAAGCAACAGATTGATCTCTGAGCCATCTAGAGTGCTTAGCGCACAATGACTGATGATCATGTCACTGATCCCGGTGAGGTTTAGAGCTTGTACGGTTTGTAGCCACTGAGCGGTATCAATTGTAGGTAGCGCTGCAGCTGATTTATCGAGCACTGCTGAAGATGTAGGTGCAACGGTCCCATTTTGGGGTAAATCCTTCCCGGAATGTGGCGGGAGCTTGGGTTCAGGTTTTGGCTCTGATCTTGATGCTGGTTTGGTATGAGCTTGCCTGATTGGCGCTTGTAGTTTTGCCATCGCTTGCTTTGGTTCGGGCGGTGTTGATATTGAATTTTTTTCATTTGGTTGAAAAGCAATCATTCTTAATACGAGCATTTCAAAACCCACCAGTAAGCTCGGAGCTAGGTTTAAGTCTTTTTGTCCCATCAGTGCAATTTGGTAAAGTAACTGCGTATTTTCTTGTGAAAGTTGCATGACAATTTGGCTAAACAAAGCATCATCGTTATCTGATGAAGATTTGGGAAGAAATTGTTGAATGCTTATTTCATGAAGTATTTGTAATATACTCTGTAAGACTTGTGTAAAATCAACCCCCATCTCATCAATTTGCTCGACAATTGCCATGGATTTTTTTGGGTTTTGTGATGCAATATGGCTAAGTAATTGTAAAAGTAAATTACGATCGACAAACCCGAGCAATTCACACACAGTGTTTTGAGTAATGGAGCCACTGCTGTAACCAATAGCTTGCTCCAGCAAGCTTAGTGCATCTCGTAAACTGCCATGCGCAGCTTGAGCCAAAATAGGCAGTGCAGATTCTTCGTAGCCGATATTTTCTTTATCAAGTATGCGAGCTAAAGTTGCCACTAAATTATGTTCACTGATGGCTTTTAAATTGAAGCGCAGGCAACGTGATATGATGGTTGCAGGTAGTTTATGAGGCTCAGTCGTTGCAAAAATGAATTTAACGTGTTCAGGGGGCTCCTCCAGAGTTTTAAGCAAGGCGTTAAAGCTATGAGTGGAAAGCATGTGCACTTCATCGATCAGATATATTTTAAATCGAGCATAGCTTGGAGCATAAGGAACATTATCTAGTAGCTCGCGAATATTTTCTACTTTGGTGCGTGATGCAGCGTCAATTTCTATTACATCAACAGCATTGCCATGATTCATAGCTTGACATGAATGGCAAGTGTTACAAGGCTCTGAAGAAATTTTTGTCTCACAGTTCATGCATTTGGCAAGAAGTCTGGCAAGTGTTGTTTTGCCAATGCCACGAGTACCACAAAATAAATAAGCGTGATGCAGGCGTCCTTGATTTAGCGCATTGCTTAGCGTGGTTAATACATGTGCCTGACCAACGACATCATCTAAAACTTGAGGGCGCCATTTGCGTGCTAAAACCTGATAACTCATTTTTGCCTCAAAAATGGTGGCGGCTACGTAGCCGGAACATGCACATATCACACCTACGACCGCTGCTCCCTTCCAGGCCTGACGGGGTTGATAGGGCAATATTGCAAGGAGACCAAGCAGCCGCCATAGACAGATAAAATCAAGCACTATTCCACCATAGGGCGAGTACTAAATCAACACGTAAGATCATGAGTAAGGTATTCTGTGGGGTATAAAGCATGTAATTGTCTATTTTATATACTGAAAAAGCTTCCAAACCTCTGTTGATGATGGCTTTGAGGTGCAGGGATTTATGTGTGAGAGTGGAAGCTCTTTCCATGCTAACTGCAATTTAGAAGAATTTTTCAGAAATTAGTAATCATTATCTTCTCTCGCTATATTTAGAGTCTATGATTCACTTTTAAGCAAATAACTTATATTGCCACGTAGTCTTTGTAATGGGTACAAAATAGGGATGTTTCGAAATAATGCACGATAAAAAACGGGTTTTTTCTAGGTTGGGCAGGTAATTTGGATTGTGAGGGCCTGGTGGGTTGTCAAAAATTTCTCATTCTACTAGGCTGTGTACAAGCTTAATAAGGTCTTACTGCAGTTCAAATGGTCAGATTTTTATTAAAGGCTCTAATGTCTTGTATCAATTTTCTGGTGAAATTCGTTGTTAGATGCCCTTGGATAGGCAAATACCAGAGGTTGTCTTGCTTAAAAGTTTTGCATTTTACAGCATCTTTTTCTGTCATAACCACAATACCGTCTTGCATTTTTTCAAAGTCTTTTGATTGGTAATCATAATGATCGGGGAAGCAGTGTATAGTAGCTTTTTCATTATAGCTTTTAACAAAATCAATAAAAGCTTGAGGGTTGCCAAGGCCAGCTGCAACGTACACTTTTTTTTGTGCGAGAGTCTCTATGGTTTGAGTGTTTTTTGGTGATTGTGTTTTGGCAAGAACGCTGTACTGGTAGTGCATTCTATATTCATTTTTTTTAGCTTTTTGCTTTTGGCTGGTGTCATTTAAAATGACATAGTTGCTTCGTTTAAGAGCGATAGTTGGTTCGCGTAGTGGCCCAGCTGGAAGGCATAGACCATTGCCGAACTGATACGTTTGGTGGACTAAGGTTACTCTGATGGTGCCTGTTAGTGCGTAGTGCTGTAGGCCATCATCAAGCAATACAATGTTACAATCAAATTGGTTGAGAAGATGCTTGATACCACGGACGCGATTGGGATCTAAAACAAGAGGGCACGGACAACGCTTTGCCAATAGAGCAGCCTCATCACCACTGATGGTAACAGGTGTCTGTTGGTCGATAACCATTGGGTAAGAGCAGTTTTGGCTGCGATAGCCACGACTGACAATACCTGGTCGGTAACCTTGCTCAATCAACCATTGTACAAGTGATATGGTCAGAGGAGTTTTACCACTCCCACCTGCGGTAAGATTGCCAATGATGATCACTGGTACAGGAAATTTATATTGTGCTAGCCAGCCTGTTTCATAAGCTTGGCGTCTTAAGTAAGTTATGCCTTGAAAAAGCCATGACAAAGGTCGAAGGAGATGGTTCTTCCAAGATAGCTCTGACCATAGACGTGGCATCATGGCTTTGTATCTGAAAATTGCATGGCGTGTAATTTGGCATAAAAGTTCTTTTGATTGAGCAGAATTTTGTGAGTGCCATGTTCTATAATTTTTCCCTGGTCCATGACAATGATCTGATCAGCGTTTTCAATCGTTGATAAACGATGAGCAATCACAAGTGTTGTGCATGTTGACATGATCGTTTGCAGTGCTGATTGGATGAAGCGCTCAGATTCGGTGTCGAGGGCAGATGTTGCTTCATCTAAAATTAAAAAAGGTGCTTTTTTAAGTGCAGCTCTTGCTATAGCTAACCGTTGTCGTTGGCCACCCGAGAGCAGAACTCCATTCTCACCAACCACAGTTTTAAATCCTTGTGGTAAGTTTTCAATAAAATCTGTAGCGTGGGCCAGCTCAGCAGCTTGATAAATGTCTTTTTCACTATGATTATTTAGCCCGCCATAGGCAATATTGTTATAAACAGTGTCATTAAATAACACGACATTTTGGTTAACGATAGCAATTTTTGAGCGTAGTGAAGCTAAATCAATATCATGTATATCATAGCCGTTAATGCAGATTTTCCCTGAAAGTACATCGTAGAATCTTGGTAGTAAGCTGGCTAATGTTGATTTGCCACTACCAGAGCGGCCGACCAGAGCAATTGTCTTTCCAGGTTCAACAGTAAAGCTGATGTGATCTAAAGCAAATTTATGGTTGTTCTCATAAGAAAAACATACATCTTTAAATTCAATTTTACCTTGCTTTTTTGTAAGGACTATTTGGCCACAATTTTTTTCTATATCAGTATCCAGTAATTCAAAAATACTTTGAGCTCCAGCTAAACCTCTTTGAATATTGCTGTTAACTGTTGTAAAGTTCTTTAAAGGTTTCAGCATTGCAAGCATAGCTGCAATCATAGCGGAAAATTCACCTGCAGACAGAGCAAATGCTTTTGGATCCATGATTAGATGAACAATATATGCAATTCCACAGGCGGCTATAAGCTGTACGGCAGATACGTTAATAGCTTTAGATTTTGCAATCTGCATATCTTGATGTCGGCTTAATTCACTGGCGCGGTCAAATTTAGATTTCTCGTATTCTTGTCCAGCAAAAATTCTAACTTCTCGGTAACCTTCAATGCTTTCCTCAGCAATATTGGTTACAGCGCCCATGGCTTGTTGGACAGCATGGCTATGGCGGCGTATACGTCTGTTGGTTATTTTGACAATCATAGAGATGATGGGAACTGTCAGCAGATAAATGAAAGTCAGTTGCCAGCTGATGGTCAGCATGACGATAAAAAGACCGATGATCAAACCTGTGGCTTGAATAAAAATAGTCAGTGCATCCATGCTGACTTGAGCCACTTGTTCACTATCGTATAATAATTTTGACAAGAGTTGGCCAGAACTAGATTGATCATAGTCTTTGGCTTTGATGTGAAGAAAATGGTTGAATAATTGCTTTCTGAATTGCATAACGATGGTGCGTGCCACCCAGGTCATACTGTAACTTGATATAAAACTACTGAGTCCACGGAAGGTGAAAGCAATAAAGATAATGATAGGCATCCATTGAATAAACCAAGCATCTTGCGCAATAAAGCCTTTATTAAGCAGTGGCTCAAGCATGTAGACAAAACCAGCGTCAATGCCAGCATAAGTAATGGTCGCAATAATGCCAATAAGAGCTATGAACCAATGCTCTTTGACGTAGCTGACTAGGCGATGGTAAGTGCGTTGAGTAGACACAGTAGTTTGACTAATCCATGATGCTATCGGTTGATCGGTTACCAGATGATAACGGGCTTCGTATTTAATCACAATAGCAACTGTGTTAGTTTAAGCACTATTGTAAACCATTAGGGTGTTGTTATGATTGAAGAATCCGTGATCCGTAGTATCTCAGAAAGTGAGCTTAAGTCCACCATAGAACAATATTTTGAGCAAGATATATCCAAAATCACACCTAACAATGCCGATGCTCGTTTGCAGCTGGCTGTTACAGAAGCTCTAAAAGGTTTAGCCAGCGGCCGTTGGCGTGTTGCTGAAAAACTCAATGGGCAATGGCGGACTCATGAATGGTTAAAAAAAGCTGTGTTGCTGTCGTTTCGTATTCAAGCCAATCGAGTCATGGAAGGTGGCTTTACCAAATACTTTGATAAAGTAGCGCCAAGTTATGAAAATTTCAGTGAACAGGATTTTAATCAAGCTGGTGTTCGGGTTGTGCCTCCGACGGTTGTGAGACACGGTGCTTATGTGGCGAAGGATTGCGTGTTGATGCCGAGTTATATCAACATCGGGGCTTACGTGGGACAGGGTACATTGATAGATACCTGGGCCACGGTAGGTTCATGTGCTCAAATTGGTAAAAATGTACATATTTCAGGTGGTACAGGTATTGGGGGTGTGTTAGAGCCGTTACAGGCGACGCCGACCATCATTGAAGATAATTGCTTTATTGGTGCGCGCTCTGAAATTGTCGAAGGTGTGGTTGTGGAGGAGAATGCAGTGATTTCCATGGGGGTTTTTATTGGCCAGAGCACCCGTATTTATGATCGCACCACAGGTGAAATGCATCAGGGGCGGGTACCCGCGGGCTCTGTTGTTGTACCTGGAAGTTTACCTGCAGAGGATGGTTCACATCATTTGTATGCGGCCATTATTGTGAAAAGAGTGGATGCTGCGACCCGCAGCAAAGTTAGCTTGAATGTCTTGCTGCGTCCTTAATTACTTTTGGCAGGACAATGACAATTCTGGGGTTTTTCTACAAGAGGCATGGGAACGGCTTTAAAATCTTTCGATAAACATAAAGATAGCTCCCAGGTAGCATCATCTTCAATATTTTCCGGGGTTAACCATACGGATTTACTCTTGTAGCGATCTTTGTCGCTTCCTGTCCAAATAGCAGGTGAAACACTGACTGAAAAAGCAACTTTTTGTTTTGGGTGGCAGGCAAATTTCTTTTTTACTTTCATTTTATTTTTACCAATGGTAAAAAGTTTTTTAGGTTTATTTTTTTTATTGGCATAAGTTTTTAAATAGACAGTAATCTGGTAATCTTTCCAGCAAACATCTTTGGTAACAGTTAGAGCACATTGATATGCCATCGTCTGGCTTGCCCATAGGCCAGCTAAAAAAATCATCGGGCCGTATGTTTTGTTCATGGTGTTATTTCAATCTTAACTAACCTAGTTTAAGTATAGACAACGCCAATATGAGTAGCAGAGGAGCGATGAAAGATAAATAAAGGCCAAATATAAGTCAATTGGTTTGTATCTCTGTTCATAGCTATGGTTGCTATCCGACAATAGTTTGTATAATATCGATTCAATGGAGAGGTGGCCGAGCGGTCGAAGGCGCACGCCTGGAAAGTGTGTGTATGTTATCGCATACCGAGGGTTCGAATCCCTCCCTCTCCGCCAGTTTTTAATTCTCGAAAAATTTTTGCTGGATTTTCTGTAGTTTCAAAAGCACCTCTAAACCCTAGTATTCATGGGCTTTAGCGAGTTTAAGTTGCGCAACACATGCGTACCTAGAGAATCGCAAAATCACCAAAAATACCCCAAAATCTCCCTTTTTGTTCTCCAATTCTCCGTTACATGCGAACGTCGGTGCCGAAGGTGCGCATCTACCAACCCCTTGATTTTACTGGGATTTTGTAATTTTGGGTCAGGTGTAAAAGTTGCTGTAAATTCGCATTCTTCAAAATACCCCATGCTATGCTTTGA
>CAYGTQ010000015.1:0-29237 GCA_964352915.1 uncultured Legionellales bacterium | reverse complement strand
GAATATAAGTGTGATTGGACAGGTAAGATCTTACATCGGATTGGCAGGTTTCAGCCTAGTTCTAAGCTTTGCCATGAATGTGGTTATAAGATGGACAAGTTACCTTTGTCTACCAGGCAATGGACTTGCCAGAGGTGCCATCAAGTCCACGACAGAGATATCAATGCAGCTAGAAATATTCGAGACATTGGTTTAGCTGAGCTGTTGGGATCCAGCAGTTGTGTAAAGCGCTCCCCTGTAACAAAACCTGTCAGCGCGGGTGTTGCAGCGAAAGGTGTTGAGATTTCTCAACATGGGTCACAAGAAGCCCCCGTTAGAATTGCTATCGCAATTTAGCGGCGGGAGTAGATCACTGTTAGCTTTACTGCATGAGGCGTCGTAGGCACTTGCCATTTGACCTTGAGCCATCATTGACTTACATGGGCTCAACTCGTTGCGTAATTGAAGCTGTTCGTATTCACGGTGAACACCGAAATAAACATATAGGGCAACGGATGATTGAAACAGCTATTGATTATGGAAAAAAACAAGGCGCGGCCATATTTTAACTGACGGTTGACATAGTCGCGCCGATGCTCTCAACTTTTATAAACACCTAGGCTTTGTGCAAACTCATCAAGGCATGAAAATTTTTTTGTAGTGACAGAAAACCCTGCTGACCATCAAAACTTTCATACACTCTTCAATGCTGCGATTGCTTATTCAAAGCTTTGCTCCACGCACAGATTGTTTTTACTCTAACCTTATAACGAACGAGCCAAGGGTAATAATTTTTGAAATATTTTAATGATCTAAAAAAAGCAACCCTCTCATCACTGAACCGATGGTTTTTGAAAAAATCTTAGTTCTTTTGCTTTGAAGTGGTTTTTATTCATTACTCTACTGTCACCGACTTAGCTAGGTTTCTCGGCTGATCGACATCTGTACCTTTTAGAACAGCCACATGATAAGCCAATAACTGCATCGGAATACTATAAAGAATCGGCGCTAATACGGTAGATTTGATTGGAGGCAGCGCTACAATGCAAGGATTATCTAGATGAATATCAACTTCACTGTCAGCAAACAAAAACAACTTCCCTCCACGTGCCTGCACTTCCTGAAGATTCGACTGCGTTTTTTCATTTAAGCAATCATTGGCAACAAGAGCTACCACCGGCATGTCTTTGTCCACCAAAGCCAATGGTCCATGCTTAAGCTCACCTGCAGGGTAAGCTTCGGCATGAATATAGGACAATTCTTTTAATTTAAGCGCACCTTCAAGAGCGATAGGATAAAACCAACCACGACCTAAGAAAAGCGTATGGTTTTTATCGATGAATTGGCCAGCCAACGTACGAATAGCTGTATCCAATGCCAAAGTATCTTTGACCCAGTGTAATAACTGATGGCAATCATGTACAATCTTTTTTTCTTGTTCTTTGCTTAAAGAACGTGTACGCCCAAGGCCAAGCGCCAACATCAATAACACCGCCAACTGTGTGGTAAAAGCTTTGGTAGATGCTACGCCTATTTCTATACCTGCATGGGTCAACAGCACCCAATCAGAATGCCTGACGATAGCGCTCTCAGGCACATTGCAGACAGCAAGATAACTCATGTAAGGCAATTCCTTCGCCATTTTAAGCGCTGCAAGCGTATCTGCAGTTTCGCCTGATTGTGAAATACTGATGAAAAGCGTGCCCGGCAACACCACTGCCGGCCTATAACGGTATTCACTGGCAATATCCACGTTGCAAGCCACACCTGCTATGGTAGCTAACCAGTCTCTAGCCACCATCCCCGCATGGTAGCTGGTACCACAAGCTACAATCTGTACATGCTGTACTGTGGATAGAATTTTTTGAGCATTTGCACCCAAAGCTTCTATAATGAGTTCATTTTTTGACAGACGCCCATCAAAGCAAGCTTTGAGTGCCTGAGGTTGCTCAAACATTTCTTTTTGCATGAAATGCCGATGCTGGCCTTTGTCTGCCATTTCATGGCTCACCATAGATTCGCGCCGTGGCCTATCTACTCTTTGCCCTTGCTTGTCCCAAATCAAAGCCTCAGCAGCATGAACCTCTGCTGTATCACCTTCTTCAAGGTAAAGAAAGCTTTCTGCTAGATGCAATAGGGCCAATTGATCGGAAGCAACAAAACTCTCCTCCACGCCAAAACCCAGCACCAAAGGTGAGCCCTGGCACATCACCATTAATCTATCAGGAAAGTCTCGGTGTAAAATTGCCACACCAAAAGAACCGCGTAATTCTTTAGATACTAAGCGTATTGCATGCATACAATCATTGGCTTGCCCCATTTGATGATGCAGGAGATGAGCAATGACTTCGGTATCAGTGTCTGATTCAAATTGATAACCCAACTCAGACAAACGGCGACGCAGAACTTCATGATTTTCAATAATTCCATTGTGCACTATAGACAATTCGTCGCGCGATGCTTGTGGATGCGCATTACGCTCACAGGGTATGCCATGAGTTGCCCAGCGCGTATGGGCTATACCGATATGTCCATCCAAAGGTTGCGCATCAAGGGCTTCTCTTAATGCTTTAACTTTTCCCTCGCGCCTGATCCGTCGCAGTCCACCCTGCTCATCAATCAGAGCCAAACCGGCTGAGTCATAACCTCGATACTCCAGTCTTTTTAAGCCATTGAGCAGCAAGGTAGCTACATTGCGCTTGGAAATAGCGCCAACAATTCCGCACATAGTTTTCTCTCTACACTTTTGATGTTCTCTTACGTGGTGACTGCCAATGGGTAATATGTTTCTGGCGTTCACGCCCCACAGCCAGCGTATCACGTGGCACATCTTGTGTCACGGTGGTCCCAGCTCCTACAGTTGAATCCTGACCAATCGTCACAGGTGCTACCAGCGAAGTGTTGGAGCCTATAAAAACACCATCTTCCAATGTGGTGGTATGCTTATTTTGACCATCATAATTGCAAGTGATGGTGCCAGCCCCTATGTTAACATCGCAACCTATCTGAGCATCACCCACATAAGACAAGTGGTTGATTTTACTTCTTTTTCCCACGTTTGAGTTTTTAATTTCAACAAAATTTCCAATTTTAGCCTGTGCCTGCAAGTGCGTACCTGGTCGTACACGTGCAAAAGGACCAATTCTGACGCCATCACCAATCACAGCGCCTTCAATCACACACTGCGCTTCGATCACAACACCATAGCCCAGTTGGCTGTCCTTTATCACACAGTGCGGCCCAATGTAACATCCATCGTTTATCTGTACGTCCCCTTGCAACAGCACATTCAAATCAATTTCAACATCACGTCCCACCGTCACATGGCCACGAATGTCCAAACGCACAGGGTCATAAACTGTTACACCTGCTTCTAATAATTTTTCTACCAAACGAGCTTGATGGTAGCGCTCAGCTTGAGCAAGCTGCAGCTTGTCATTAATGCCTTGTACTTCCATCTCATCATCAACCGTGTATGCCACCACCGCTCTGCCCTTTGATACGAAACATGCGACCAACTCTGTCAGATAAAATTCTCCTTGAGCATTGCTGTCGGTAAGCTTTGGCCACCAATAAGAAAAATCTTTCACTGGCAAGCACATGATTCCTGAAAAAATCTCTTGAATATTGCGTACGTCACGATCGGCATCACGTTCCTCAACTATGCGCTGCACTTGTTGACCACTGTCTGCGCGCACCACTCGCCCAAGGCCTGTGGGATCATCTACATGAGCTGTGATCATACCCAAAGCATCCAGAGGTGTCTGACTTAAGAAATCAAGAAGGGTATGGTGGGTTATACCAGGTACATCACCCAATAAAACCAACAAACGACTGTCGTCATCCAAATAGGGTAAAGCTTGAGCCACCGCATGTGCCGTGCCCAACTGTTGTAGCTGTTCAACCCAACGGATCTGTCCATTGCCGCACTCGGCTTGCACCTGTTCTTTACCATAGCCACAAATTACAAAAATATCTTTGGGTGATAACATTTTAGTGCTGCCAATCACATGATCAAGCAACATTTTGCCCGCCAACCGGTGGCATACTTTGGGACGCTCAGAGCACATGCGCGTGCCTTTGCCCGCTGCGAGAATAACGACTTGTAAATGATCGATGTGGCTGTACTCTGACATCATAACCTCAGTGAATTAATCACCGATTCTTATGGCGTTTTATTTCACGAATGGTACGCAAACGTGCGGCTGCTTGTGCTAATTCAATGGCAATGGACGCATCAGTTATACCAGATTGACGATCACCCATAGCTTTTTGTGCTTTTTGCTGTGCCCTTAAAGCTGCTGCTTCATCAATATCATCAGCACGCTCTGCCACATCAGCCAGCACTGTTACAATTTTAGGTTGAACCTCTAAAATACCGCCTGATATATAAAACCAAGAAGGCGCTTTGTCGGGACAATGCAGCTGCATGGCGCCAGGTTTGAGAAATGTCAAAAGCGGTGCGTGCCCTCTGCGAATACCCAACTCACCCATCACGCCAGTAACCGCAATAAACTCTGCCTCTCCAGTAAAAAGCACCTTCTCTGCGCTGACAATGTCCAACTTGAATGTATGATTTATCATAATTAAACCGTCTTGGCTTTTTCCACCGCCTCGTCAATGCCGCCTATCATATAGAATGCTTGCTCTGGCAGTTCATCATAATCACCTGCAAGAATGCCTTTGAAGCCACGAATGCTTTCGCTTAAAGATACATATTTACCAGGAGAGCCTGTAAACACCTCGGCAACGAAGAAGGGCTGGGATAAGAAACGTTGAATTTTTCGCGCACGACTGACCACGAGCTTGTCTTCTTCAGACAGCTCATCCATCCCTAAAATAGCAATGATGTCTTTTAATTCTTTATAGCGCTGCAAGGTGCTCTGAACTTCACGAGCGACAGCATAATGCTCTTGGCCAACCACCTGAGGATCGAGCTGACGACTGCTGGAATCCAGAGGATCAACTGCTGGATAAATACCAAGCTCAGCAATTTGCCGCGATAAAACAACCGTCGCATCCAAATGAGAAAATGTGGTAGCAGGAGAAGGATCGGTTAAATCATCTGCTGGCACATAAACAGCCTGAATCGATGTGATCGAGCCTGATTTGGTGGATGTGATACGCTCTTGCAGCATCCCCATTTCCTCAGCCAAAGTAGGCTGATACCCCACAGCTGAAGGCATACGCCCGAGCAAAGCAGAAACTTCCACACCAGCTAAAGTGTAGCGATAAATGTTATCGACAAACAACAACACATCGTTACCATCATCACGAAATTTTTCAGAAATGGTAAGACCTGTCAAAGCCACTCGCAGACGGTTGCCTGGAGGTTCGTTCATTTGACCATAAACCAAAGCCACCTTATCTAATACATTAGAGTCTTTCATCTCGTGGTAAAAATCATTGCCTTCACGTGTCCGCTCACCGACGCCTGCAAATACAGAATAACCACTGTGCTCAATGGCAATGTTACGAATCAACTCCATCATATTGACGGTTTTGCCCACGCCAGCGCCACCAAACAGCCCCACTTTACCACCTTTGGCAAAAGGGCAAAGCAAATCAATCACTTTGATACCTGTTTCAAGAAGCTCCGTGCTGTCAGCAAGCTCTGCATAAGTCGGAGGAGCTCTGTGAATAGACATATGTGCATCGGCTTTCACTGGGCCCGCATTGTCCACCGGTCGACCAAGAACGTCCATGATGCGCCCTAAAGTACCTTTACCCACTGGCACCTGAATAGGGCCACCTGTGCTGGCGACAGACAAGCCTCTTTTTAGTCCATCGGTGCTGCCCATAGGAATGGTGCGAACAACGCCATCGCCTAACTGCTGCTGAACTTCAAGCGTCAAGTCATGGCTATCTAAATACAATGCATCGTAAATACTAGGGACCTTGCCCTGAGGAAATTGTACATCCACCACTGCTCCCGTGATTTCTGTAATAGTACCTGTTGTCATAGTATGTCCCTCAGCTCTATTTCACTAAACCGCCGCAGCTCCACCCACAATTTCTGCAATTTCCTGGGTGATAGCTGCCTGACGGGCTTTGTTATAAATTAATTGAAACTCTTTAATCAAATCATTGGCGTTGTCTGAAGCGCTCTTCATCGCTACCATTTTAGCGGCTTGCTCGCACGCAATGTTTTCCACCACGGCCTGGTAGACTTCTGCTTCAATGTAACGCTTAAGCAGCGTATCAAGCAATTCTTTAGGATCAGGCTCGTAAATGTAGTCCCAATAATGAGAAAGCGCATCGGTGTCAGCTGGCTCCAAAGGCAGCAGTTGCTGCATAACAACCTTTTGGGTCATGGTGTTTACAAACTGATTGTGCACAACATATAGCGAATCCACCTCACCGCGCTCATATTGCTCCAGCAACGTATCAACCGAGCCTATCAAATCCTGTACAGATGGGGTGTCACCCAAATTATCAGCCATGCTGACCACTTCAACCGGTAAATTTTTGAAAAAACCGATCGCTTTACGACCCAAAAGACTCATTTTTATGTTTTTCGAATCGCTTTGCGCCTGCTCTAACGACTTAAGAAGCGCGCGGAATAAATTGTTGTTCAAACCACCACACAACCCTCGGTCGCTTGATACCACGATGTAGCCTATTGAGTTCTCTTCACGCTTTTGAAGATAGGGGTGAGGATACTCACTGTGCCCCCATGCTAAGTTTTGAATAATCTGCAATATTTTTTCAGCGTAAGGTCGAGTGGTTTTCATGCGCTCCTGGGTGCGACGCATTTTACTAGCAGCCACCATTTCCATTGCACTGGTAATTTTCTGCGTATTGCGCGTGCTTTGTATTTTGTTACGTATTTCTTTGGCGTTTGACATCAATCAATCCCATTTACTTCCAATCTTGTCGGTTTTTAAAGCTCTCTATAGCTTGAGCCAATTGCTTTTCAAGGTCTTCACTCAGCTCAGGCTTGGCATTGATGGTGTCCACCATCGATGGATGCTCTGCATAGATACACTCTCGCAGCTCTTTCTCAAACTGGGTGACCTTACTGACATTCACATCATCCAAATAGCCTTTCTCTACAGCAAACAACACAATAGACATATCGCCGACGCTTAAAGGTTGGTATTGCACTTGTTTCATAATTTCTGTGATGCGCTGACCACGCTCCAACTGACGGCGGGTCGCAGCATCCAAATCAGATGCAAACTGAGAAAAAGCCTCTAATTCACGAAATTGCGCCAAAGCCATACGCGAACCACCGCCTAATTTTTTCATAATCTTGGTTTGTGGAGCTCCACCCACACGCGATACCGATAAACCTGCATGCACGGCGGGACGAATGCCTGAGTTAAACAAGTTGGTATCCAAAAATATCTGACCATCGGTGATAGAGATCACATTGGTAGGAACAAACGCTGAGACGTCACCTGCCTGAGTTTCAATGATAGGAAGTGCCGTCAAAGATCCTGTTTTGTCTTTGACTTTACCGCCAGTTGCTTCACTGACATAATCGGTGTTCACACGAGCTGCTCGCTCAAGCAAACGTGAATGCAAATAGAAAATATCCCCCGGATAAGCTTCACGCCCTGGCGGTCTTTTTAACAACAATGAAATTTGACGGTACGCCCAAGCTTGCTTGGTCAAATCATCGTAGACGATCAACGCATCTTCGCCTTTATCACGGAAGTATTCACCCATGGTGCATCCACTGTAAGGCGCTATGAATTGCAGAGCAGCGGCATCAGAAGCATTGGCCGCCACAATAATCGTATGCTTTAAGGCATCATGCTCTTCAAGCCTGCGTACCACTTGAGCAATAGATGAGGCTTTTTGGCCAATGCCAACATAAATACACTTAACACCTGTATCTTTTTGATTGATGATAGCGTCAATAGCAATCGCTGTTTTGCCAGTTTGGCGATCGCCAATGATGAGCTCACGCTGACCACGCCCCACAGGAATCATGGCATCAATACACTTGATGCCTGTTTGTAAAGGTTGATCAACCGATTGGCGGGTAATAACACCGGGTGCAATTTTTTCAATAGGGGAGGTGCTGGAACATGCCATTTCACCCTTGCCATCGATGGGGCGCCCCAAAGAATCGACCACACGGCCAAGCAAGGCTTCACCCACAGGAACTTCTAAAATACGTCCTGTGCATTTAACTGTTTCGCCTTCCTGAATGTCTTCAAACGGGCCCAATACCACAGCACCCACAGCATCTTGTCCTAAATTCAAAGCGAGGCCAAAGCGTCCATTGGCAAACTCCAACATCTCACTTTGCATCACATCTTCAAGACCGTGAATTTGTACAATACCATCTTTTAAGCTGACAATGGTGCCTTCGGTGCGTACTTCTGACGTCTTGGGAAATTCAGAAATACTGTCTTTTATTAAAGAGCTGATTTCAGAAGGGTTTAATGCCGTTTGTTCACTCATAACTTTAGTTTCCTTTGGAAGCCATCAATTGTTGTCGTAATCGATTTAATTTACCTTTTAATGAACCATCAATAACGCGATCACCTATACGAATCATCACGCCACCTAAAAGACTTTTATCCTCTATGACCTCATCAATAGAGACTTCTTTATCAAAATAACGTTTCAGTCCCTGGGTCAAAACATCTTTATCATCTTTTGATAAAGGCATAAAGGTCACGCATTGTGCACGCAACTGTTGCGCCTTAGCTGCTTGAAGCTGTTGGTACAGCTCAAAAATCTCAGGCACCACCATTAAACGCCGCCTAGCAGCCAGGAGCCATAATAAGCGTTCACCTTCAGCAAACAAAACATCTTTGCAAGCTTTTTTCAGCCACTGGCACTGCTGCTCTGTGCTCAACAATGGGTTGGCTAATGTGCTACGAGCGTCTGCATGTCCACAAACAGCCGCCAGCTTTCGTAAAAATGCTAACCACGCATCATTGGTTTCTTGCTTGGCCGCCAGCTCGAAAATAGCTTTGGCATAAGGTCTTGCTGCAGTTGTTGCTAACATAAATTCCTATAAATCATCAGCCAATTTGTTGAGCATAGCTTTATGGTCTTTTTCGTTCACTTCTTTTTGCATCAATTGCTCTACGCCTTGCAGCGCAATGGCCACCACCTCAAGTTTTAAAGCGCGGCGAGCCTCGGCGACAGACTGCTCAATATTAGCTTGTGCTTGCTTGATCAAACGCTCACCGTCGTGGCGCGCTTGTGTTTGTGCCTCATTCATCAGTTGCTGTGCCCGCGCATGAGCCTGCTCAATGATTTGCTTACCTTCAACTTGTGCTGTCGATAGGGCTGCTTTGACTTGAGCTTGGGCAGCCAACAATTTTTCTTGTCCTTTTTCTGCAGCAGCTAAGCCCTCGTTAATGCGCTTTTGGCGCTCAGCCATAGCCTGCACAATAGGAGGCCACACGTACTTCATGGTGAACCACACAAAAATGGCAAACGTGATCATTTGCCCAAACAAAGTGAGGTTGATATTCAATGCTATATCCTCCCTTGAATCCTGTGCTTAGGCTGCTTTAGCCAAGAAATCTACGAAATTTTGAGCAAATGGGTTCGCAAACGTCAAAAACAACGCAATACCCACACCAATCATGGGAACCGCGTCCAAAAGGCCCGCAACGATGAACATTTTAACCTGAAGCATAGGTGCCATTTCTGGTTGACGGGCAGCGCCTTCCAAAAAACGACCACCTAACAAGGCAAAACCCAGCGCTGTGCCCAGGGCACTGCAACCGATTAAAATCGCCACCGCAATAGCCGTCATGCCTTGAATGTTCGCAAAATACTGTGCAGCTTCCATGAAACCCCCTTTAGGTTGTTGTTAGTGTGTCTCTTGAGCGAGGCTCAAGTAGACGATTGTTAATACCATAAAAATAAATGCCTGCAATACAATGATCAAAATGTGAAAGATGGCCCATGCGCTACCCAACATCCACTGCGACCACCAAGGCAGCAAGGCAATGAGAATGAATATTAACTCGCCAGCGTACAAATTGCCAAACAATCGTAAGGCTAATGACACAGGCCTGGCAACTTCTTCCACAACTTTGAGCGTGAAATTGATCGGCATAAGCAAAATTTGCACGACAGGAGACTTTACTTGAAAGGGATGGCAAGTAAGCTCCTGCGCAAAGCCCCTCAAACCTTTGCTGTACAAACTGTAATATATGATCAAACAAAATACGGAAAGAGACAGGGCAAAAGTTAAATTCAAGTCAGCGGTCGGCACCACACGCAGATAATGTATACCCAACCAGCTGGCCATCAGTGGTAACAGATCTACAGGGAGCAAATCCATAAAATTCATCAGGAAAACCCAGACAAAAATAGTCAGAGATAATGGTGGTAACAACTGACTGCTGCCTTTGAAAGCATCTTTGACTTGCGCATCAACAAATTCAACAATCATTTCAACAAAATTCTGCCAGGGTGCTGGGGTGTCGGCTGTGGCTCTTTTGGCAACGTAACGAAACAAACCAAGCCAAACCAAGCCTAACAGAAAAGAAAAGGCCAATGTATCAAGATGCAATGTCCAAAAACCACCGTCACCAAAGGACATGGTTAAATTTTGCAAATGATGCTGAATATACTCTGAACCGTTTTGTGGGGTATGCCCTGCCATCGACTTTAAAGCTCCTCTTTCACCAAGCCCAACCAATATAGACCGAATAACACATGCAGCACATAGCTTGCAAAAAATACCCAGGGCACCACGGACATGCCAATAAAAACCGCGGCAAACAACAGCATGGTCAACATAAGCTTTTGCGCCTCTAGGCGATACAGCCGTCTTACCCATGCCTTGGCTGAAAGTGACGGTTTTGAAAAATAACGATACGCCATCCAACCATGGGGCACTGTATACACAGCGCTGGCCACTAAAACAGACGCAGCACACTGTTTGCCATAACCTAACCAGCATGCCAAACAAACGGTGACACTTAAAGCGGCGTGTTTGTAGTAAACTTGACCGGTCAAAGCGCTACCTATCGTCCTTATTACAGGCATTATAAATTGTCGGGCCTCGATCTGCAATCACCTGCACTGCCTAGGGACACCTGCTGAGCACACCTTCCTTGATTTTTTTTTGGCATGGTTGGTTGCTATAAACTGATATAGATTAAAGTATGGTCTTAAAGTTTGCTAGCTTCTTGTGCTGCCACATTGACCATACTCTGAATCAAAAGGACAATAGAGCCTTCTGGCTTCTTGTGGGGCTGACAAAACACCATCATTGGATATAGGCTCATCAAAATATAAGGCAAAACCATGATCCATCATCACCAAAAGCGCTGCGCTTGGGTTAACCTAGATAACCCCGTATACATTGATTACCACGACAACGAGTGGGGGGCGCCTTCTTTTGATGACGCACATTTGTTTGAAATGCTGATTCTTGAAGGCGCTCAAGCAGGGCTTAACTGGGAAATCATTTTGAAAAAAAGGGAGGGTTATCGCCAAGCTTTCCAGAAGTTTGATTACAAAAAAATAGCTCAGCTCTCCGATCATGCTTTAGAAAAATGTATGCTTAATCCAGCTATTGTGCGCAATCGACGAAAAATCTGGTCTTGTCGTGATAACGCACGGGTATTTATCAACCTACAAAAGGAGTATGGAGCTTTTCATACGTTTCTCTGGGCTTATGTTGACGGCAAGCCCATTCAGAATAACTGGGCTCGCTTAGAAGATATACCTACTCAAAACACCATTAGCCTTACATTGTCCAAGGATTTAAAAAAGCGTGGTATGAATTTTGTAGGTCCCACCATCATGTATGCTTACATGCAAGCCGTTGGTATGGTTAACGATCATACCACCGATTGCTGGCTATATAACAAAGCCACTATGTAAAATTACATTGCGTGATGCCTCTGGGTTGCGTTTGGTGTGGTGTCAGATAAAAAACACTTCTCAGATTGATTATCAACAGTAACGCACCCCTCTTTGCTTAATTAATCGAGGTTTTTCTACAGAAATTTCCAGATGTTGTTTAACCAGATCCAGGAAAGCTACTTTTATTGCATGTTTTATTGAAATAACTTAAAGATTTTTGCTCTAATCCTTAGCACAAATTCTCAGTAATTTTCACCTAATTTTTAATCCAGGAGAAATCATGAGAAAAATAATTTACTTAGCATCTATACTTCTACTCATATCAATAAGCCAAATATCTTTGGCTAACTGCAGCAAACACCATATCAGAGATTTGCTATCTGCAGACAACTTGAAAAAATTAAAACTTGTTGATAAACAATCGTTAGTTACTTTTACAACAACCTCTGGCTCTATTGAAATTTGCACCTACAAGGCAAAAAGAGCTCGAGGGCATGCTTTTGCTTATGTGTTGGTTTACAAGGATCGTGTCGTAGACTGTGGAGAAACCACTCAACCCCCCATCAAACGTGCTCAACAAAAAAGTAATCCCAATAGAAATGACTATAAATTGTTCGATCAAATGATTGCTTTTGGTCCCTTCGAAAACAAAGCTGCGGCGCAAAGAAAAGAGCTGGAATGCGTTTGTAAGAAAAATCCCAAGCTTACCAAAAGGCCTGTGTGCAAAACCAGGTAGTCATAGTATAAATCCTACAGCATGCTTTTAGCCAAACCAGGCTGTAGGACATTGTTCCTAATGATCAATCAGTAAATCTGATTCCGCCAGTGCTTGCATTTGCTGAATTAGATCCATCAATTGTTTCTGATCTTTATAGCGAATCACCATTTGACCTTTGCCATCCCGTTTGGGCTGGATCTTAACCATCAAACCCAATTGACGGCTAAGAGATTTTTGCGCTTTTGATAACTCATCTGAAAGCTGTGTCCGGGTAGAAGATGGCTTGGTCGATATCGATTGCTTTTGTACCCACTGCTCGGTATCACGCACAGTTAGCTTAAAGCGAATGATGCGATCAGCCATCTGGCGCTGTTCTTGTGGAGACAATGTCAAAATGGCTCGCACATGCCCCATTTCCATAGAGCCATCCACCAACTTTTGCTGGATCCACTCATCCACTGTCAATAATCGCAGCAAATTACTGACTGTCGAGCGATTTTTTCCTACAAGCTCCGAGACTTGCTGATGAGTTAAAGAGAATTCTTCAATCAAGCGTGACAGCGCCATGGCTTCTTCAATGGGGTTCAAATCTTCACGTTGAATATTTTCTACCAAGGCAACAGCCAGTGCATCTTTATCAGTAATGTCTTTGATAACCACTGGCACATGGGTCAAACCTGCTTTCTGCGCGGCCCGCCAGCGACGCTCACCCGCCAGGATCTCATAGCGGTCGTCTTTCAAAGGGCGCACCACTATGGGCTGAATGATGCCTTGTTTCTCGATAGACTGAGCTAATGAGCTCAGCTGTTCCTCGTCCATATGAAGCCGAGGCTGATATTTGCCTGGGCTAAGGTTAGTCACAGCCAATTCATGAATATGTTTTTGATCTGTTTTATGGCTGCCAGAAACAGATGACTTATAGTCCTGTCCGCCCAGTAAAGCATTTAAATCTCGTCCCAACGGTACACGCTTAGCCAAAATAATCTCTCCTATGCTACTTGATGGGTTGATTGGCTGTATTTTCGTAACATTTCACCTGCTAAAACCAAATAAGCTGTAGCTCCCTGCGAGCGCTTATCATACTGTAATGCGGGCAAACCATGGCTTGGAGCCTCCGCTAAACGAACATTGCGCGGTATCACCGTTTGATACACACGTTCACCAAAGTGTTTATACAATTGTTCTGATACTTCATTGGAGAGCCGATTCCGGCCGTCATACATGGTGCGTAGCACGCCTTCTACATAAAGCTTAGGATTAATAGAAGCTCGTATTTGATCGATGGTTTGCATCAAGCCCGCAAGACCTTCTAAAGCATAATACTCGCATTGCATCGGGATCAGAACAGAGTATGCTGCCACCAAAGCATTAACCGTCAGCTGGCTTAGTGAAGGTGGGCAATCAATAAGAATAAATTCATAACCTTTAAGTGGTTCCAAGGCTTCGCGCAAGCGAATAGGGCCTTGCTCAGCTTCCAGCAGATGCACTTCAGCTTCGGTTAAATCACGGTTAGCAGGTAACACGTCAAATCCTGCCTCTGACGTCATGATAGCTGTTTCAGGATCACAACGCTTTTGCAGCACATCATTGATCGAATAAGTTAAGCCATACTTATCAATACCACTGCCCATCGTGGCATTACCCTGGGGATCCATATCCACCAACAACACACGACGCTGACTGGCTGCCAGTGAAGCAGCAAGATTAACACAGCTGGTGGTTTTGCCCACACCACCTTTCTGGTTAGCAAAAGCCATGCGCTTTTGTGGGAGACGATCTGATTGCGGCATGCTTTATCCTTGTAAACCTTGAGCGATCTCTAATACATGGCGCTTGGCGTCGATGCCTGGCACCACCACAGTATGCAGCTGCATAGTTATGTTGCTGATTTCAGGCAACGCCTGGGGCGCTTGTCCCAACATTAACACCCATCGCCCCTGAGGCGCCAGTAGATGGGATGTCATTGTTAACATTTTTTCCACATCGGCACAGGCGCGCGAGATCACACCTGTTAAGGATTGGATCGGTTGGTAAATTTCTGCACGCTCCTGCGCCACTTTGGTTTGCTTGAGCTGAAGCTCTTGCACCACAGTCTGTAAAAATCTTGTCTTTTTCAGGCGACTATCGAGCAACACAAAAGAAAGCTCAGGTGCAGCAATGGCTAAAGGCACACCAGGAAAGCCAGCTCCACTGCCCACGTCTAACCAACAGCCAGGTGATAAAAAAGGAAGCAAAACCAAGGAATCAAGCACATGGCGAGCCACCCAATCTGATTCAACCACTGCTGTCAGGTTGAAGGCTTGGCTCCATGATTTGAGCAGCACCAAATGCTTCAACAATTGCTGGTGCTGAGCTTCTGTCAATTCAATGCTCATCTGCTTTAAACCCAAATCAAGTAACTTGGGCCATAAAATTTCCAGGTCATTCATCATGATCTACTGGGATCTGTTTCATGCGTTTAAGGTGCACCAGCAACAATGATACCGCGGCAGGTGTCATGCCAGGTAAGCGCATGGCATCACCTACAGAGGATGGCTGGTGTTTCACTAAAAGCTCCAACACTTCGCTGGACAAGCCAGATACAGCCGTATAATCCTGCTCAGGCGAAATCAACCAATGGTCATAACGTCGAATACGCTCAATGTCCATTTGCTGGCGTTTGATATACCCTTCATATTTTGCTGCAATCTCTACCTGCTCAGATGCACCAGGGTGTGATAGAGCACCTTCACAAAATTCAGGCAACGCCATCAGAGCTTGATAGGTGATTTCGGGCCTTTTCAATAACTGATAGGCATTTTGTTCACGTCCCAAAGTTTGCGATAAAAGAGATGACAACTGATTCAACGATTGGGTCTCTGGTTTAAACCATAGTTTTTTTAAGCGGGTAGTTTCTTGTTCTATCAGCTGGCTTTTTTGCTCAAAGGCTTGAAACCGCTCATCATCCACCAAGCCCAGTTTACGCCCTATGGAAGTTAGTCGTATGTCAGCATTGTCTTCACGCAGACTCAAACGATACTCAGCGCGGCTGGTGAACATGCGATAAGGCTCTTGAGTCCCGCGTGTCACCAAATCATCGATCAAGACCCCTATATAAGCTTCATCGCGTCTTGGCCACCACAACTCTTTTGCTTGAGCATAACGTGCCGCATTCAACCCCGCTATTAAGCCTTGGGCTGCTGCCTCTTCGTAACCGGTGGTGCCATTGATTTGCCCTGCCAGAAAAAAACCTTGCAGTATATTTGATTGCAAACTGTGATGTAAATCTCTTGGATCGAAATAATCATATTCTATAGCATAGCCAGGCCTTGTTATCTGCGCCTGCTCAAACCCCTTGATAGATTGGACAAATTTAATTTGTGCCTCAAAAGGTAAACTTGTAGAAATACCATTGGGGTAGATTTCACTGACAGTCAAGCCTTCAGGTTCAACAAAAATTTGATGAGATGTTTTATCAGAAAATCGTGTCACTTTATCTTCAATCGACGGACAATAACGTGGACCCACACCCTCAATAGCTCCTGAATACATAGCTGATTCATGAATATGTTGGCGGATCACCTCATGTGTGTGTTCATTGGTATGCGTGATATGACAATTGATCTGCTGAGGGTGATCGCTCACATCACCTATAAATGAAAACACTGGAAGAGGGGAGTCTGGTGGCTGTGATTGCATTTTACTGACATCAATGGTTTTTCCATCGATGCGAGGCGGCGTGCCGGTTTTTAATCTGGCTATGTTAAAAGGTAAATCACGCAAGCGTGTGGCTAAGGCATTGGAAGGTTTATCGCCTGCACGACCTCCACCATATTGACGATGCCCTATGTGGATCACGCCACCTAAAAAAGTGCCCACGGTCAACACCACACTTTGGCTTTTAAAAACCAAACCCATTTGTGTCACCACACCTACCACACGCTCTTGCTCTACCAGCAAATCGTCAACGCTTTGCTGAAATAAAGTCAGACTAGGCGTGTGTTCAAGCACACGGCGCACATAATTTTTGTATAAGGCGCGGTCGGCTTGTGCCCTGGTGGCGCGCACAGCAGGTCCCTTGCTGGCATTAAGCGTTCGAAATTGAATGCCGCTGTGATCGATGGCTTCTGCCATCAAACCACCCAAAGCATCAATTTCTTTCACCAGATGGCCCTTGCCAATGCCACCAATGGCTGGATTGCAAGACATTTGACCCAAAGTATCGATGTTTTGTGTGATCAAAAGGGTGCTACAACCCAGCCGCGCAGCAGCTAAAGCGGCTTCTGTGCCAGCATGACCGCCGCCGACCACAATCACATCAAACGTTAACTTCATGATTATAAAAGAAAATAGTTAGAATGCCTATCACATTCTTCTAAATAATGTGCGCAAAATATACCATAATTCTGTGCATTAATACAGCCCTGGGCTTGTTTGTTACTTAGTTACAAAGGCTTAATAAACACGATAACGATCATAACCATTAAGGATTAAGCCATCATAAGCTTTGCAGCCATCGGGATGAATGGTACTGCCTTCGAGCATCTTACCTTGTATGATAGGCATTAACTGTTCTTTAGAAATTAGCGACAAGTTCGACACACACAGAGCCATCAGGCTTGCGAAGACCAAATATCGGTGTCTTACCAGGAGCGCCTCGTCCTCGTTTGCCACGAATACGTTTAGCCCCAAAATAAGACTCATCAAGCTCAAACTCACCCAGACTGAAGGTATTTTCCTGTAGGCTAGGGGTGGTTATCTTTTGGCGAAAAAGATTAAAATAACGATGGACTGTATTGCGATTAATGCCTAACAGAATGGCTGTTTTTGAGGCAGTGACATCTTCACAAAAGTGCCTCATTATTTTTTTAAGACGAATTATTTTACTAAAATGTACATATGACTAAATTTAGCTCTTTGGCTCGGCCAGATCCAACTTAAGCCAGTGTCCGCTATGGTAGCGCCAGATGAAAAATATAATATTAATGGCCGCATAAAAATTTACCACGGCCCAAAAAGAAGACGGCGATCCTTGGCAAAGGACCACCCACACGTAGCAGGGCAATACACCTGCCAGCCATACACTTAGGCCATTGGTCCACATAATAAAACGGGTATCTCCAGCAGCTGTTAAAATACCCGCAATCACCCACACTCCGCTGTCGAGCACCAAATAAAGCCAGACAAAGCGCAGCGTCCAGATGCATTCTTTGATGATGAAGTCAGCTTGATGAGAGCTTGTAAACTCTAGATGAAAAAGGCCAATCAACCCATCGGGCATCAAACACAAAGGCAGCAAAGCTACTAAGGCTATTAAAGACAGAAGCTTGACACAGGAAAACATCAAGGAGCTTAAAGCTGCTCTTTGAGACGCACCAATCAAATTAGACGCCACAGCGATCACGCCTTTTTGTAAGCCTTCGGTCATAAACGCAATGAAAATAAAAACAGACTGGCCCAGCGCTTGAATGGTGGCATGGTTGATACTTACAGCTGCAGCAACATGAAAAAGAGCAGTCCAAGCAGCCATCTCTGTGCCATGGCTGATGGCATTGGGGTAACCAACCCTCAGGCATTGTTTGAATGTCTGCCAGCAAAACACAGGCTGATGTGTTTTGTACAGTTTTCTGTGGTGCGAGCTCAAAAAGACAGATCCCAATATAATATTTTGTATTAGAAGTGATGCCACTGTGGCGATTGCCGCGCCTTGAGTCCCCATGGGCGCTATGACATCGGTATAACCAAAAACCAAAAGCACATCCAAAAAAAGATTTGCCACATTGCCTATGATTGCCGCCAGCATAATGATACGTGTCTGACCTGTGCCGGCAAAAAATGCAGTCAAGGCACCCATCACGGGCAGAAGACAAGCAAAAGCCATGCTCCATTGGTAATAGGGGAGGCCTTGCTCAAGCAAGTTGCTCGGCACAAGGTAAGAACCTCCGCAAAAAGCCAAAGGTATAAATAACACATTGAGACTTAAGCTGAACCCAATCATCTGCCATACAGGTTTAGCTACTTGAGCATGGCGCTCTGCGCCATGATGCTGACCAACAAATACTTCCGCTATGGATGCGATGGAGTTGGCACTGAACATAAAAAGCATCACAGCCATGGATGCAGCCGCCGCTGAGGTCATGGCCAGTGTAGAGTAATTGGCTAAAATCAAGCGATCGATGAAATGCATCAAGCAACCTGATAAGGATGACAGAATCAAAGGCCAGGTGATGGTGTACAACTCAAGGAAGCTACCCGGTTGATAACGAGATAGAGTCGATGTTGTAGACATAATATTAACTAGGCCTTTCTAAAAATTAATGAAGTGGCGCCGATGATTCAATGGCCATCTATTATAATTATTTAAGTTGCTGCAACATACCATCAAAGTCCTTGGTAATGCCCTTGTCTGGTGTGGAGGTATAACGGCTCACACAGTACAATACCATTGAATTTGAGAAAAATGCTGGTACCAGTTCATACAACTCAAAAACATCTGAAAAATGATAATGTTTTCCAAATAACCACAGGACGATCACCATCAACGCCGTGATCATGCCCCACAAAGCACCACGGTAAGTTAAATGTCGCCAATAAAGGCTGGCAAGCATCACAGGGCCAAAGGTGGCCCCCAGACAAGCCCAAGCACGCTCAATCAAAGGAAGAACCGCATGCTCCACAGACCAAGCTAAAAGAGCTGCAGCAACACCTGTGATGATCACAGCCATTCGGTTATAAAACAAGCGACCTTTTTGTGTGGCTTGAATCGAGCAAAAATGTAAATAGCAATCTTCAGCCGCCGCACTGGCTGCTGACAGCAGCTGAGCTGTGGCTGTGCTCATAATCGCTGAAAGCACAGAGGCCAAAATCAACCCTGTGAGCCAAGGAGAAAACCAACCTTTGGCCAAAACTAAGAAAATGGTTTCTGGGTTATCTAGATTACCTTCAGAAAAATAAAGCCGGCCAACAGCGCCGACCAAAATGGCGCCCAACATGGCTAACCCCATCCAACCAATGGCTATACGGCGCGCTGAGTTTAATGAATAAGGACATGCAATCGCCATAAATCTCGATAAAATATGCGGTTGACCAAAATAACCAATTCCCCATGCCAATTGTGATGCTAAGGCCCACCATGGCAACTGACTCCATGTTGTGAAGAAGTTGCTGTTCACCGATTCAATCGTATCTATGCTGCCCTGAAGATCAGGCAGCCCTTGCCAAACAACCCAAGGCACCCACCATAGACAAATTAAAATCCAAAGCCCTTGAAAGAAATCCACCCGATTCAGCGCAAGAAAGCCTCCCAACAACGTATAAACCAACATCACAGCCACGCTTAAGGCCAGCGCCACATCATAGTCCACATGCATGATGGATTGCACCAGCAAAGCTGTGCCTACAAAGCCCGCTGCAACATAACCTGTGAAAGCTAGGACATTAATTAAGGCCATTAAAACACTTAAACCCTCACCTTGCTTGCCAAGCCTCCTGTAAAAAAAAGTAGGCAGGGTTAAAGCATCATCAAGCAGATGGGTATAGATTCGAAGTCTTTGTGCAACAAAACGCCAATTGCAATAAGCACCTACGAGAAGAGCTATGGGCATCCATATTTGGTTCATGCCGTGCATAAAAACCAAACCTGGTACACTCATCATCAACCAAGCACTCATGTCAGTAGCACCCACACCTAAAGCCACCAAAGGAGCGCTTAAGCTTCTGCCTGCTAAAAGGTAATCTGATGTGTGTGTTAATGACCGACCAACGAAGTAACCCGAAGAACACAGTACTAGGAAATATAAAAGTAAGGTGATAATAATTGGATCGTACATGCTTTATTTTCCTATACAAAATTGAGAAAAAATCTTTCCGAGTAAATCGTCAGTAGTAAATTCTCCGGTGATTTCACTGAGAGCAAGTTGGGCTTGGCGCAGCTCTTCCGCTACAAGCTCACCAGCTCGATAAATTTTTAATTGGTCTAGCGCTTGCGCTACAGAGGATTGTGCTTTTTCCAGAGCCTGAAGATGGCGACGGCGAGCCATGAACTGACCTTCCATGTTTGCAGCATAACCGTGAGATTTGATTAAGTGTTGCATAAGCTCATCCATACCCTGACCTGATTTGGCTGAAATACCCAGCAAGCTATAGCCATCATCTATACTAGCATACGGCTGGATATTTTCTAAATCAATCTTGTTGTGCACCAAAGTGATTTTGGGGAGAGAGGACAAAGTCAGCAGTGATTTAATTTTTTTTATAGCGTCTGCAGGTTTTTCATTGGCAGAGAGTAGCCACAACACATGTTGTGCGTGAGCTATGGTTTGCTTAGCTTTGGCAATACCTAATTTCTCTACTTTATCGTCTGTATTTCTAATGCCTGCCGTATCGCTGAGATGAAAAGTCAAACCAGCCAACACCACCGATTGGCGCATCACATCCCTGGTGGTGCCTGGAATGTCAGTGACCAAAGCGATCTCTTGGCCGCTTAACTGATTGATGAGCGTGGATTTGCCTGTATTAGGCTCTCCACCTATCACCAGCTGCACACCTTCTTTGAGCAAGGCGCCGCTGTGAGCTTGGGCGCGCAGTTCAAGCAATGATTCATTAAGTCTTAGCAAAGACGCTTCAAGATGGCTTTCAGATAAAAAATCTATTTCCTCGTCAGGAAAATCAATAGCAGCTTCTACAAACATACGAAGCTCTATGGTTTTATCAACCAAAGTCTCTATTTTTTTTGAAAACTCTCCTTGAAGTGTTTGTAAAGAAGCTAAGGCTGCTTCTTTCGACTGACTATCTATCAGATCTGCAATGGCTTCTGCTTGTAGCAAGTCGATTTTGTTATTTAAAAATGCTCTTTGCGAAAATTCACCTGGCATAGCCATGCGAGCACCTTCAGCCAAACAGGTTTTTAAAAGCAGATCCATAATCACAGGACCACCATGACCTTGAAGCTCCAGAACATCCTCGCCTGTAAAAGATAGGGGTGATTCAAACAGCAAAGCTATACCTTGATCAAGCACACTACCATCCTGTTGGTAAAAAGGACCATAGCTTGCCAGGCGTGGAAGTAACTCGCGCTGAGTCAACGTTCGAGCAATGTTTTTTGCGTTTGCACCTGATACTCGGATAATGCCCACGCTACCACGCCCAGGAGGCGTGGCAGGTGCCACAATCGTGTCTTCTACAAACATAGTTACGAAGCTTTTTTTGCAGCAGATTTTTTATCAAAGGCTTGGGTGATGTACCATTGCTGTAAAATAGACAATGCATTATTGGCCACCCAGTAAAGCACTAAGCCTGATGGAAACTGTAAAAATAAGAAAGTGAAAACAATAGGCATCAACATCATCACTTTAGCTTGCACAGGATCAGGTGGTGGTGGTGATAGCTTTTGTTGTAACAACATCGTCCCACCCATCAAAAGTGGTAAAACAAAATAAGGATCTTTAGCGGACAAGTCTGTGATCCACCACATAAAAGAAGCTTGGCGCAACTCTACGCTTTCCAGCAACACCCAATACAGCGCTATGAAAACAGGAATTTGTATTAGAATAGGCAGGCAGCCCCCCAATGGATTAATTTTTTCCTGGCGATAAAGCTCCATCATTGCTTGACCAAAACCTTGTTTGTCATCGCCATAACGCTCTTTCATGGCTTGAATTTTAGGTTGTAACTGACGAAGACCTGCCATAGAGCGGTAGCTCGCAGCTGATAACTTATAAAAAACTAGCTTGATGATCAAAGTCACCATCACAATAGACCACCCCCAATTGTTGATGATTTGATTCACTTGCTTGAGCAACCAAAACAAACAAGAAGAAATGAACCATAGCCAACCGTAATCGATGGTAAGCTCCAAGCCCTTGGCTGTAGCCTTAAGCGTATCCGACAGCTGAGGGCCTACGTACAAAATAAAACTGTTTGTTAAAGACTGGCCTGGCTTTATTTCAAAAGTCTGACTACTCATGCCTGTCATATACAGGTTGTCTCGCTTTAAGTGCTTCGTGTAGACATCGTGCGGCTCATTGTCAGTTGGGATCCATGACGTCAAGAAATAATGCTCCTGCATGGCGACCCAACCTTGGCGCTGCTGACGATGAATAGGTTTTTTCAGCATATCATCAAAACTTACTTTCTCGTAAAGTTTGTTCGCCGGATCGGACAAAGCAGCCCCGACATAGGATGCCATCATCAACCAACTGCTGTTATCAGCTGGTGCTTGGCGCAACAGCTGATAGTAGGTTTTCCCCTGCCAGATTTTTTCAGAACCATTGTCAATGTGAGTGCTCACACCCATAGTGTATTTGCCACGGGTAAACTGAAAACGCTTATTCACCTTCAGTCCATCTTCACCAACCCAGAACAAATCAACCGCCAGGCTTTTCTCTGTCTCCAGCAGTTTGTAGCTTGGACGCGCACTGCTGTAAGGAATACGTTCCGGTAGACCCCAGCTACCGACCACCCCACTTTGTCCCAAATAACGAGTGCCGTCTTGATTGTTAAATAAAGTAACGAGCTCTTCATCTTCAGGATGAGCCTCTGGATAACGCTGTAGCTTAGCTGATGTGACATCCCCTCCATGCAGATCGATGGCCACTTGCAACAAATCAGTTTGCACTAAAATCGTGCGCTTCTCAGGCACCCCTGGCGCCGAATTTAAAATTTTCTCAGCAGAAACACCTACAGGACCTAAAGAAGGTTTGGTAGCAGCAAACGTATCAACACTAGCCTCTGGCCGTTGCGCTTCTGACACAACATGAGGTTGCGAGGCGGGCTGCTCACGCTGCCATTCAGACCAAAGCATCATGCCCACTAGAAACAAGGCCGTGTAAGCTACAATACGCTGTATATCCATCATTTTCCTATTTTATTTGTCTGACACTCACATCCTGGCAGAGGATCGTATCCTCCTTTTGCCCAAGGATGGCATCGCCCAATACGACACAATATATAAAAACTACCCCTTAACACACCATAAGCATCTATAGCCTGCAATGCATAGGCTGAGCACGTTGGTGTAAAACGGCAATGATAACCGACCCAAGGGCTTAAAATCCATCGATAGCCGTGAATCACGCCTTTGGCTATTTTTCTGAAAATCAGTTTATCTTTCTCCATAGATGGTCCAGCTTAGCTCTTATCGTTTCATTATCAACCGATTGAGCCGCTCGATACATTACCACCACCACATCCGTGGACGGCAGCGTATTCAATCGAAAGTGTTCTCGAATCAGCCGCTTGAGACGATTGCGTTCATGGGCTTTGGGGACTTGTTTTTTGGGTACTGATACGCCTAATCTTGCGTGAGGCAATCGGTTTTGAGAGACATAAACGCAGCAAAAATCACCGTAGAGCTTGCGGCAATTCTTAAACACTCTCTGGTATTGTGAGCCTGTTTTTAATCGTTGTTCGGGCGAAAAGGTTAAGCCTAAGCTCATCTAAGCACTTAATTCAGCACGTCCCTTGGCACGTCGCGCATTGATTATTTTTCTACCATTTTTGGTAGACATACGCTTCCTGAAACCATGATCTCTTTTGCGTTTGATTAAGCTTGGCTGAAAAGTTCGTTTCATGACTGACGTCTCGTAACTGTAAATGAGCTGGTCATGTTAGAAAATTTGTTCATCGTTGTCAATCCTATTGACGTTTTATTTGATTAACTTCTTGATAACTCTTCTCTTAAATAAATTAATATATGAGAATATAGAGATTAAGATTATAAGAGAAGCCGTAGTCTGTGGATAAGTATCTTTTAGGCAATGATTATATGAAGTTAGATGAATGATAACCTTGTACATAACTAAGGTATAAGCATCTGATAGCCGGGGGACGACTCTGTATGGTTTGAGGACAACTTTACAAAATTATAACTATCCACAGTTTATCCACAGTTTATAAGGTGCGATAAACACAGGTTTTGCTCTTTACCCTTCCAGGAGGGGGGACTACAATGGTGAACTTCGAAAAAATTAAAGAAAGTCGCCTGTAGCCATAGAAATAGGTTAAAAAATGCGCGACTTAGAGGCATAAGGTTAATGGGATCTGCTGCACTTTGGCGAGCTTGTTTGAATCGCCTGGAAGATGAAATACCTTCTCAACAATACAACACATGGATAAGGCCCTTGCAGAGCGAGGAGTATGACGACGGCCTGGTATTATGGGCACCTAATCGATTTGTTGTGGATTGGGTTCAGGAGCATTTTTTTCAGCGAATCGCTGAGCTTTTGGAAGAGCTATCTGATATACCATCCCCCAAAGTAACCCTGAAGATTGGTAGCTGTTCTACTAAAAACGACATGACTTCTCACTCACAGATTGTTGCTGCATCGATGAGGCAGTCGGAGCCACAAGCGCGATTTGGCAAAAATAATTTAAATAAACAATTTGTGTTTGAAAGCTTCGTTGAAGGAAACTCTAACCAGTTGGCGCGAGCAGCAGCGCTTCAAGTGTCAAGCAACCCTGGGTTGGCTTATAACCCTTTGTTTGTTTATGGTGGTGTTGGTTTGGGTAAAACCCATTTGATGCATGCCATCGGTAACTTGATTCTCAAAGATCGCCCAAATGCGCGCGTGTTGTACCTGCATTCTGAGCGTTTTGTGGCAGATATGGTTAAAGCATTACAAAACAATGCCATGAATGAATTTAAGAGTTATTACCGGACATTAGATGCCTTACTGATTGATGACATACAGTTTTTTGCCCGAAAAGATCGCTCACAGGAAGAGTTTTTTCACACATTCAACGCGTTACTTGAAGATCAGCAGCAAATTATATTAACCAGCGATCGTTATCCTAAAGAAATTGAAGGTGTTGAAGAGCGGCTTAAGTCACGATTTGGTTGGGGTTTGACCGTCGCTATTGAGCCGCCGGAGCTTGAAACGCGGGTGGCTATTCTGATGAAAAAAGCCCAGCTTAGCCAGGTTGACCTGCCTGATGAGGTTGCTTTTTTTATTGCTAAGAGGCTTCGTTCGAATGTGCGTGAACTGGAAGGTGCGCTGCGTCGAGTTACAGCCAACGCACAATTTACAGGTAAAGCCATCACCATTGAGTTTGTGCGTGAGGCGCTTAGGGATTTATTGGCTCTGCAGGATAAGTTGGTGACCATTGACAATATCCAAAAGACAGTGGCCCAATATTATAAAATAAAGGTAGCTGATGTTTTGTCAAAGCGTCGCAGCCGCTCCGTAACAAGGCCTAGGCAAATGGCGATGGCTTTGGCCAAAGAGCTGACCAACCACAGCTTACCGGAAATTGGAGATGCTTTTGGTGGGCGTGATCACACCACAGTATTGCACGCCTGTCGTAAAGTGAAGGAATTATGTCAGGAAACATCTGACATCAGTGATGACTATAATAATTTAATGCGGACATTAACCACTTAGATCCCAGAGGACAATGATTATGAAGTGTGTGATAGCACGAAACCCTTTGTTAGCAGCCCTGCAGCGAGTTGTGGGTGTTGTTGATAAGCGCCACATCCAACCTATTTTATCTCATGTGTTGCTTAACGTTCATTCGCATCATATTGAGTGTGTGGGCACAGATTCGGACATGACCTTGTCAACCAAAATAGCTCTAAGCGATGCTGCTGAAATAGGTGCTGTGACTGTCTCTGTTAGAAAGTTAATAGACGTTTGCCGAACGTTGCCTGATGACAGCATCATCACATTAGAAGAAACTGACAACCATGTTACCTTGAAGACTGGGCACAGTGAATTGGTTTTAAGAACATTGCCTGCGGCTAGTTTTCCCAGCACAGACAGCCAGCCTGCCAGCGTAGAATTTTGTGTGACACAATCTTTGTTGCGCGACCTGTTGGAGCGCTCATATTTTTCAATGGCCAGCCAAGATGTACGTTACTATCTCAACGGCATGTTGTGGCAGATAGATAAAAATGAGCTGCGTGTGGCTTGTACTGATGGGCATCGCTTGGCTCTGTGCAGCGCAGATTGTGATACCAACCAAACACATGCAGTGATTGTGCCACGTAAAGCCGTTTTGGAGTTGATGCGTCTTTTAGATGACATAGACGATGCACTTACGATCAGCTTAGACGACAAATCTCTGCAAGTAACAAGCGGGGATTTTAGTTTTCGCACCAAGCTTATTGAAGGACGTTTCCCTGATTTGGCAGGTGTTTTACCGCAATCTGATCAGCCTCCTTTGGTGCTATCGCGTCAAAGCTTCAAGCAATCTCTACAGCATGTGGCGATCCTTTCCAGCGATAAGTACAACGGTGTGCGCATGCAGCTTGAGAAAAACAAATTACAGCTGTCCATTAAAAGCCCAGAACAAGAGCAGGTCCACACTCAGATGGACGTGGATTATCAAGGAGCAGAGGTTGACATGGGTTTTAATGTAAATTATTTAATCGATGTGTGTAATAATTTATCTTGTGAGTCTTTAACGTTATCCTTTTCTGCAGGCAGTAGCAATTTGTTGATCCAGCCAGAGCAAAATGAGCGGTGCCAATATGTTGTGATGTCCATGCGGCTCTAGTTCTATGGCCGCATTAACCTACCTTGAGCTGCAATCTCTTCGAAATATCCAACAGGCGAAATTAGATTTTTCGCCTCAATTTAACATCATTTTTGGTGATAATGGTAGTGGTAAAACATCTTTGCTTGAAGCCATTTACCTTTTAGCGCAAGGGCGCTCTTTTCGTAGCCATTTGAATGGTCGTCTCATTCAGCATCAACATGAAAAATTAACTGTATTTGCTAAGCTGTCTGACGGTCACCGTATGGGGTTGGAAAAGCAACGTCAGGCAGGAACCAAATTGCGATTTGATGGAGAGACAGCCAAGTCCATAGCAACTTTAGCTCAATGCTTGCCGCTACAGCTGGTTCACCCAGATAGATTTAGGTTGGTAGCTGATAGCGCGCAATACCGCCGCCAATTCATGGATTGGGGGTTGTTCCACGTGGAACAACAGTTTTTTGAAGCGTGGCGAGGTTATCGAGCTGTGCTTGCGCAACGTAATGCAGCTTTAAAACAGCAGAGGTCCACGAGTCAGATTATCATTTGGGATCAGCAAATGGCTGTATTGGCACAGCAGCTGCATGATTTTAGGCAAACTTTTGTGACCGAATTCTTAAAGTGTTTTCAAAAGGTGCTGCCTACATTGTTGAATGAACCCATAGAAATTCAATATAAAGCAGGTTGGGATACGGAAAAAGGCTTGCAAAGCGTCCTTGAAGGCAACTTAGGCCACGATCGTCAATTAGGTTTCACCAGCAAAGGCCCACATAGGGCCGATCTTAAGTTCATAGCTCAAGGCTTACCTGCCAGTGCGGTGCTATCGCGCGGTCAACAAAAGTTGCTTATCTGTGCTTTAGCTTTATCCCAAATCTATTTGGTAAAAGCTGTTTCAAACAAACAATGCGTATTTTTGTTTGATGATTTGCCGTCAGAGCTGGATGAACACAGCCGAGGAGCTGTCTTGAAGGCTTTAGCAGGGCTAGGAGGGCAGGTTTTTATCACAGGCATCCAACAGCAACCTCTAGAAGTTATTCGTGATATAGGTGATGCATCGATGTTCCACGTGGAACATGGTTGTTTTAAGTTGTTTTAGTTTGTTCGATGTTCCACGTGGAACGTTCGATGAGCTTATGAGATATAGCATTGTCTTTTTAAGCAAAACATAGATGGATAGCTATTTAAGACGTATTATTGACACGGCTATATCAATACTCCCGACACAAGTCATAGCAATAAGTCAACATTTCGGGTTTAGCACCAAAAAAAGTCGAACATGGCGTTAGGTTTCTAAGATGCTGTTCATGATCTCCTGACAAGAAAGACTAAAAATGCCAACTAGTTATAGAAAAGAGCGTTCCACCACCAAGCATTGTGGGATAACTTCAAATTTATGCAACTGATGGCGTTTGGCCACTTGTACGCTGGCTCCTATTAATTTTTACATCGAAGAAGAAAATTTTCACCAGTAAAAGTTTTTGACCTGGGATAAATCTGAACGTTCTTTCTTGACCTTATCAATAGCTCCTTGAGGTTCGATCACATCGGCTGTAGCGATATGAGTTGCCTGAGGCAACCCTTGAGTATCTAACGCTATGTGGCGTTTAATACCTGAGAGATCGTCACATAATTTTAAAATAAAAAGACAGGCTTGTAAGTCATAAATGTAAGTGTATTATCTAACAGATCAGACACTTAAAACACAAATAGATTATTGTTTATTGAAATAACGACCCACGTTAGCGTACTTGCCCTTTCGTGCAACACCCCAGAATCATCGTTAGAAGCATTCATAGGTCTCTAAAATGGACATCCCATGGACACATCCGTAAAAATATTCCTTAATCTAATCAGCAAAATCATTGCTGAAAAATAACCCTATGATTTTATTAGATATCTTACAGAAATATGTGTCGATTCGTCAGCATTAAAAGTAATATTTCTTCTACGATATGTAGCTTTTTTCTGTCCAGCCGATGGTCAGGTATATGTTTAAAAAATTAATAAAACCTACTTTATCTTCTGTCATTTCAAGCTCCTGCTTGCTTCAAAGAATGACAGAATATACCATTGCTCAGTTTTTGCTACTTTTTAATGAGGTGACCTGATTAGCAACATGAGTTGTTTTCCAAAGCTATCCAAACAACATCAAGGCCAAACCAGATCTCAATAGATCTATTATGATTCATATGTATTCATGAAAAGCCCTGATGTTGCCGGTTATTTAACGTGAGTTCGGTATAAGGAAAAGGTTAATGTATTGAAAAATAGGCTCTTTTATGAT
>CAYGTQ010000014.1:0-29921 GCA_964352915.1 uncultured Legionellales bacterium | reverse complement strand
ACCACCGACCTCAGCATTATGAGTGCCGCGCTCTAACCAACTGAGCTACATAGCCTATGGGCAAAAGCATTGTCGTGGCATCGCATTTCACTGTCAAGCCCTAGCTGTGCCTTGCCATCGACGCCAACCATGGCATATGTGCCAACCAATTATCCAATGAATCTGGTCGGAGTGACTGGATTTGAACCAGCGACCCCTGCCTCCCGAAGGCAGTGCTCTACCAAGCTGAGCCACACTCCGTCATTGAGGCCATCTAACAAAGAGATTGGAGTGTAAAATAGACTTGATGCCTAGGTCAATGAGCTTATTATGGTCATTGAATTTACACTTATCAAACAATAATAGAAAATTTCCGCGATCCTGTTTACAAAGCCTGGCAAATTGTCGATAACTAGACAAAACTTACTGATTAGTGCAAAATCTCGAAACTGTAATCAATCAAAATGATTTTATCTACCATTTCACTGCAAATGGCAGAATAACACAGATAATTTACTGCAAATAACAACTTTACCCCCGGAGAAAGCCAATGGACATAAGGAAAATTAAAAAATTAATTGAACTGATTGAAGACACTGGCGTCACTGAAATTGAGATTAAAGAAGGCGAAGAATCAGTCCGCCTGAGCAAAAAAAGCAATTCTGTACAACATATATCCCATACGCCATCCGTACCCTTGGCTCACACGACCACAGCGCACACACCTGAGGGTCCGCCAGCAACTGAATCAACGTCATCTCAGATGACCGATACCAACCACACCATCAAGGCACCCATTGTAGGCACCTTCTATACCGCCCCTTCACCTGATGCTAAAGTTTTCGTACAAATTGGACAGAAAGTGAAATCTGGAGATGTGCTTTGCATTATTGAAGCTATGAAAATGTTCAATGAAATAGAGACTGACGTTTCAGGCATTGTCAAAGCCTGCCTTGTAGATAATGAGCAGCCTGTAGAATTCGGACAACCCTTGTTTTTAATCGAAGAAGATATGTAGGAGATCAAGAGCCATGATTCGTAAGGTACTGATTGCCAACCGTGGCGAAATTGCACTGCGTATCCTGCGTGCTTGCAAAGCATTGGGCATCAAGACTGTAGCCATTCATTCAGAAGCCGATTACGATGCTATGTATGTAGGACTTGCTGACGAGTCGGTCTGCATTGGACCTGCTGCTGTCAGCGAGAGTTATTTAAATATCCCTGCCATCATCAGTGCTGCAGAAATCACTGATGCATCCGCCATTCACCCAGGCTACGGCTTCCTATCTGAAAATGCAGATTTCGCCGAACGTGTCGAAAACAGCGGTTTTACTTTCATCGGCCCCAGAGCCGATGATATCCGACAAATGGGCGATAAAGTTGCAGCCATCAAAGCAATGAAACAAGCGGGGGTACCCTGCGTGCCTGGTTCAGATGGATTACTTGGTGATGACACACATAAAAATTTAGAGATGGCAGAAAAAATTGGCTATCCCATTATGATCAAAGCCACTGGCGGGGGCGGAGGACGTGGTATGCGCGTAGTTTATCATGCAGATCAGCTGATTAATGCCATTGCTATCACTCAAAAAGAAGCTGGTATGTTTTTTGGTAATGCAGGTGTTTATATGGAGAAATACTTAACCAAGCCACGCCACATTGAGTTCCAGGTATTGGGTGATGGTCAAGGTAAAGCCATACATTTAGGTGAGCGTGATTGTTCTCTTCAAAGACGCCATCAAAAGATATTAGAAGAAGCACCAGCTCCTGGATTACCTGATGAGCTTCGTAAGAACATCGGGCAACGTATCATCCATGCTTGTGAGCAAATGCGTTATCGTGGGGCTGGTACCTTTGAGTTTCTATACCAAGATGGCGCATTCTATTTCATAGAAATGAACACACGCATCCAAGTAGAGCATCCTGTTACAGAACTCATCACTGGAATTGATTTGGTGCAGGCACAAATACAAATAGCATCACAACTTTATCAAATGCCTGAGCAAAAAGACATTCAATTGAGAGGACATGCTATTGAGTGCCGAATCAATGCCGAGCATCCAGAAACTTTTCAACCAAGCCCTGGTGTGATCACGCATTATCATGCGCCTGGTGGTATTGGAATACGACTTGACAGTCATATTTATCATGGCTACCGCGTCCCTCATCAATACGATTCTATGATAGGGAAACTCATTGCATTTGGTAATGATCGCCAACAAGCGATTGCTCGCATGCAAACAGCATTGGAAGAGATGATCATAGAAGGTATCGATACCAATTTGAGTCTTCATCAAAAAATTCTCAAAAGCCAAGCCTTTTTGGAAGAAGATCTGCACATTCATTTCTTAAGCCAACATGTTTAATTCAACGCCATGGCAAATTTTTTGTGTACCGAACTTAGCATCTGAAGCGGCTGAGATGGTTAGCAACCATCTTATAGAACAACAAGCGCTGGCTGTATCTTTAATCGATAGTGAAGATATTCCTATCTTTGAACCAGCTCCTGGCAGTACACCTTTATGGCAACGCACAACTGTCAAAGCATTATTTGCCACTGAAAATTATAACCACCAACAGCTGTGCCAAGCGTTAGATAATATATTGGATCACGCAACGCTTACTCACGCATACAGCACGCCTTTGGATGAGCAACATTGGTCACATGCCTGGCAACAACATGCACCTTCTAAGATCTATAATCACCAATTGATGGTTCATCCAAGCCACATAACACCTCCAATACAATTTCAAGGCACAACGCTAATGCTTGATCCTGGTCTTGCTTTCGGTAGTGGGACCCACCCTACCACACAATTATGCCTAGAGTGGCTCGCTCAGCAAGAAGACATGCCTGCAAGTATGATTGACTACGGATGTGGTTCAGGCATTCTTGCCATTGCAGCAAAAAAGCTAGGATGCCAACGAATATGGGCTACTGACATCGATCCTCAAGCTCTTCTGGCCACTCAAGCCAATGCCGACAACAATCAACTGCTGACAGACAACTTCCATGTGGTCACACCGGCTCAACTACCAACACAACCTGTTGACATGATTGTAGCCAATATTTTGCTCAATACACTAAAGTCACTGCGCTCAGAATTCTTCCGTTTATTAAAACCAGGCGGAACACTGCTCATGTCAGGTGTATTAAGTGAACAGATAGAATTACTTATTGACAACTATAAAACTGAATTTTGTGAGATTTCTGTACAAATGCAAGAAAATTGGGGTTTGGTTACAGCAAAAAAGGCAGAATTAGCATTTACTACTTGAGTACAAAACAGCCAATGATATAATCACATGCTCAGGCTTAGAGTTGGGGTGTATTACTCCAACTTGTGATGGCTTTTTACAATGAACTTAAACAAACGGTAGGAATATGGAAAATATAATTGAACAAGCAAACCAGGCGGTTGCCACCAATCAACAGCCTTTACGTAAAACTGTCGAATTGGCCGTAAAAAGCTACTTCAACCATTTCAACCAATCTGAAAATCAATCCATCACCAATTTATACGACTTGGTGCTGGCTGAAATAGAAGAACCTGTGCTTCGCTCAGTCATGGAAGAAACCCGCGGCAACCAAAGCAAAGCCGCTATTCTGTTAGGCCTTAGCCGTGGAACCTTGAGAAAAAAACTCAAAACCTACGACTTACTTTAAAACTATATCAACCTGTTCACAGATAAACAGCTGTTAGCCAATCAAACAGCTGTTTATCTGTTCTTGGAACTTCAAAAACATCTTCCAATAGAGCTAAAAATAGCTTTATAAACAATAAGTTGTGTGATTAAATGATGAAAGCTCTTCCCTATGAGTTGTCATTTTTTTATGTATATGGTCGGAATTGATTCATTATGTAACCGACTTGGCAAAAAGAGAGTAGGTATAAAGAGCGCATGATAATCTTGTTAACTTATCTTGTTAACTTATCTTTTCAACTAATTTATGTATTTTTCACCTTAACGGTGAGCTTGAAAAATAAACCACAAATTTAAACCATTAATTTTTGTTTTAGCTTGCAAATTAAGCTGGAACGAGCAATCATAAAATTAATACGTATTTGCTCAAAGTGTTTTTTTATGCCAACGTCAAGCCACCTCGCTGTCCTGGAGCCCATATCTCTACCTGATACACTCACACAAAAGCTACCTGCTCTGACGCCATACAACCAACTGATACACTACAGCCAACCTGCTCTTATTTTGCTGACTCGCCTGGCGCAAAATAGAGAGCTCAGCGATCATATTGAACAAAAAAAAACTTTGGATAAAGTTCTAAAAGAACTTAAAAATCGCTATGCAGAAAATATTGTGGAAACAACCCTGAAAATCCTGGAAGCTACTTTTGAAACCTTATCCCAAAAATCTATGAAGCACCTGCTGGAGCCAAAATTCAACTATTTGGCCACACACATGTTATCTGTCTCTCCATTACATCTAGAAACTCTGGAATTGCTGTATATATGTGCCAAACTTATTCAAAGCACCCAAACGGAGGTGCTGCGTGCCGACCAATGGCTGGAGCACGCAAAATACCTTGATAGCCTTTACCAAATCATCAGACAATCACGTGGCAATCATCATCAAACATTGCTCACCCAAACCACGAGCCCTGCGCCTGCTAAAAAGAGACAACGCCACCCTAATAAATCTATACTTATGACAGGCTGTCTTGCCTGTTTATTCTGTGGCGCCATCACACTGGCTTACTACGACATGGCAAGGCGCCAAGCGCAAATCCTGTCTCAATACGTCTTGGCCTTGCCTCAACAATGGCACGCATGAAAATAAAAGATTCACATCAACAGTTGAGAGAAAATCAATCGGCATTACTCAACGCCATCACTTCGCACATTCAACAATTGGCTCACCTGTATAAAAAGAAAAATCGTGACTTTTTCTCAATGCCATGGTTTTTACTCATAGGTGCTACACATGCTGGCAAGTCGCAGTTAATGAACCAAAGCGACCTCAACATAGAGGAACAGCGTGTTTTACCCCAAGGTGGCGAGCTTTATGTAACTGCAGAAGCTCTTTTTATAGAAATGCCTGGCCAGTGGACATCAGGTGACTATACAGCGCGATTATGGGTTGAGCTTATAAAATGTCTGCGCCAATTGCGTCAACCTAGAGCGCTTGATGGTATTTTACTTGTACTTGATGCGGCTGAACTGGCACAACACATAAAACAACAAAGTCATGCTAAGCGCATACACCATATTCTACACTTCATTTCTTCAAGTCACCGTCACCAATTACCCATACATCTCTTAGTTACTAAAATAGATCAGATGAAAGGATTTGATAAGTTTTTTAATGACATGAGTATCGAACAACAAACATTGCCATGGGGCTTTATGCTGCCGGCAACTGCACAACGACAGCCTATGTTTCAAAATTATCAAAAGGGGTTTGGCTCACTTCTGACACGTCTTCAAGACAGACAACTGTGGTGTCTACAAAAAGCCCATGCGCCTGAAGATATTCACCAAATTATTGAATTTCCACTACAAATGCAAGCATGGCAAACTGTACTAGATGGTTGGATTCAGCAGGTTTTTACCCCTGCTATCATAAAACTCTGTCCTTTAGTCGGTATTTATCTGACAAGCACTATGCAACAAAACCAGACATTGGATATGCTATCTAAAAATCACCCTACCCTACCATCGGGAAACATGCCTACCTCAGCCCTATGTGCTAAAAAACCGTTGTTTGTTAAACGCCTCTTATCTCATACTTTAATTCATCATCAGCCCTCGCAACATACAAAAAAACAATCATTATGGCTGTGGTCTCATTGGCGCTCAATCACACTCAGCTCCGTATTATTACTCAGCATTGGTTATTATGCTTTACATATATCGCACCTAGTAGAACGCGATATTCATCATTTAAAACAAGCGCAAATAACTTTGTTATCTATATCAGGCAACTCCGTGCCTAAAATTGAAACAGGATTATCACAGGATTTAAGCTACCTTGAGAAACTCAATCAAGCCCAGCGCCATCTATCAAACACAACAACACCTCGTTTTATCCAGTATATCTACCCTGAGCTAAAATATTTAAAGACCGATCTCAACAACATTTATGGCCAAGCTATTCACCAATTGTTCAAACCTTTGGTGCAAACCAGCCTGGAAAATCTTATTGTACAAACTAAAAATGATTTAGATAAGTTCCTACTATTCAAAGCTTATTTGATGCTTGGCAATCAAATACCTATGGAACAGACATTTGCAAACCATATGCTAAATCAAATCTGGCTCCGCTCAAAACTCATACCACTACCTGAGCATATAGCCCAAATGAATACGGCCTCAATCAAGCTACACCCTATGCGTATCGATAAAAATATCGTGCATCAAATAAAAGTGGAATTAGGCGCAATACCGCAAGAACGCTTAGCCTTAATTTACCTGTTATCTCAATTTACACAGCCACTGCATGATACACCTGCAAATTTTGACTTATATCATATACCGACGCCCTATAAACGCAACGAATTTGAAGCTATCTATGAAATAAGCACTGTTCAAGCTTGCCAAAAAATAAATCATACACACAGTTTATTATCCATTATACCTGTTGCGTCTATACCTCAGACAGAATGTGTATCAGCATTACGCCAAAACTATAGCTTGGCTTATAAAAATTGGTGGCAGCAGAGTTTAAACGCTTATTTGCCACCCATGCCACGCGCCTCTGCAAGTGATGATTCCTCTGTAAGTTATCTGATCAAAAATCATCCAAAATTTATGACCAGGTGGCAACAACTGATCGAGCACACAAGCCATATGCACCAAGAAATGTCTCCAACAAAGCAGTGGTTTAACCGACACGTTGCTAATGCATTTACATCATGGCATCAGCAGACTCACCACTTACAAAGACTACCTGAGCTATTAACTCGATTAAAACACAGTGTAGCTACTGTTTATAATGATATCAGTCCGTCATTTAAAGCTTTTACATCAGTCCAGCAATATTTTAGGAGCAAGCATGACAGCATGACTGAATTAGAGAAAATTCATGAAAATTTACCCATGCCTGTCAAAACATGGATTCAGCCTATGTTGGCTGGATTATGGAGTCAGCATCTTCAGCTAGCTCAACAATATATCAATCAGCGCTGGCAACACACTATTTTACCTTTTTATCATAAGAAAATCTCTGCTCGCTATCCGATTGAAAAAAAATCTCAGATAGATATTACGCTGGATGATTTTGCTTATTTCTTTGCCCCTCATTGGCAACTCAATACGTTTATTGCTGAACATATTGAGCCTTTTTACGATAAACATCTGGGTCGCTGGTATCCCAAAACACGATTTGGAAAAAGTTTATCGCTAACCAATGAAGTAATGGCACAAATCCTGCGAGGAGATTTGATAAAAGACATGTTTTTCGACAAGGGTGCCCTGCAAGTACGTTTTGCTTTAAAACCGATGATGCCATCTTTAATGCTCCCTACCCTATTTTATGAAGATGGCAACCCTATTCAAATTGGCCAAAAGAAAATACACTTTTTTAATTGGCCGAACGATCACAAACCCAGGATCCTTTCATTATCCCTGCCGAATGAACCATCTTTGCTAACCAAACAAGGCCCTTGGGCTTGGTTCAAACTCATTGATGAGGCTCATGTGACGCAACAGGCGACCTTGCATGACTATCTTGTCACATGGCGTATGGATCAGGAAAATTTGATGTTTCAATTAACCACTGAAAAGAAGATAAGCCCATTTTTACATCATGTCTTGTCGCAATATCATTTACCGGAAGCATTATTTCCTGAAACAGGCTAAGCAAACAGTCAGCTCTTTTCATCCATTGTCAACTCATCGTAAGCTTCATACAATTGATTGATTTTTATCTGTAAAGAAAAGCAAAGCTGCTTAACCTCATATCGGCCTTGCCAACGAAAATAAGCTTCAGCTTGACCAAGCGCACTATTCACGGCACTTTCAAGCTTTGCTAAATTTCTATCAGGATCTATTAGAAAGTCATTGATCGCACGTTGTAGATTAGGGATAACATTCCTAGAACCACGCCTATCATCACGATTAGGTCCTATTTTTTCATGATAAAAACCATACATAAATCTATTGTGATAACGCTTGAATTCATATTGCTTTTTTACAGTGTATTTTCTACCATAGATGTGGTCCAACTCTTTTTGACTTTCTCGTAAAAGGTTCATGAATTCTTTTTTTGCATCATTACTTTTAAATTTTGACATCTCAATATTTTTCTTATTTCTATTGTGCTCATCCATATTTTCCTTAGACAAGAATTTACGTCTTATTTTTTTTATTTTATCTGATTTTTCGTATTGACCAATAGAAGTATAATATGTAGCAATAATCAAACCTTTCTTTTTCAAAAGCTCAATGAGTGGATAGTATTGATTTCTTGACAATATAGAGTCAAAAATATATAAATTATTGATTACAATGCCCTGATTAAAAGTGCCTAACAATAATCCTTTCCTGGTCTCAATGCAGGGAAACTCGTCAATATCATCAATTGAACGCTCAGTGCTATGTACTCTTAAAACAATTTTATGAGATGTGTCAAAATACAACCCATAATACATATTATAATCAACTCGATCAATAGATTGATCATACAGTTGACATCCTTTTAAAAAAATAGACATATCTTCTGTATTCTGAACAGATATTACTTGCTGTAAGAAATTCGGTTTGTCTTCAACATAAACAGCGGTTGGCGTCGATTGATTAGACGCTTTCTTCTTAAAAAGAAAATAATCTATTAAAACTGCTGGTTTTTGTAATTCTATGGGGTGTGCTTCAACTAATTCGTGAAGGCTCTCATATGTCTTTAGCTCTTCTTCAGATGACTCTGCATCTTTTTCCATTAAAAAACAATGCCCTTGTTTATTAATCTTAATTTGCTTGTGATAATTAGAGCTTTTATAGCGATAACTGCAGTAAAATTTCATATGCGCCTCTTGCCATAAGACATACTCTCCATCTTTTTTAAGCATCACATCACATGCTTGCAGCGACTGTTCACAACGTAATATAGGTAACTTCTTAACACGACTAAAAACTACAACACCATGGTAGTAAGCGTCATGACAGATAAATTCAGCCTGGAATTTCTTCACAACAGCTCTGTCAGGCGCTGATGCTGGGCACAAATCAACAAGTTCAGGTTGAGTGAGATCTAACAATGCCCATAGATGGGATAAGCATTGTCCTTTATCATTTACTTTAACCAAATCGTGCTCTATATAAGAAGGGTAAGTTATATCAAAATTCTTAAAATCACCTACGCTAATTATTTGAATTTTTTCACCATTTGCAATCAGCTCATCTCCCAGCAGAGTTGACCATTCAAATTGATTAACCCCCATTAATCCTACAGTTTTCATAAGAGGGATGCTCTCTCGCAAACTATTTATCTGAGAAGGAGAAAGAGCGTAGTGCCATGCTGGGCGAACAGATTTTTGGCCAGCTAACGCATTCAAATCTAATTGCTCGCGTAACTGATAATGTAAATATTGATCGCCACAAACCCAATAGGTCTGGCCTGCTTCTGTTATATATCCGCCTTGAGAAGCATCTAACCAAATTATCTGAATATGCTCTTGAGGAGCAGCTTGCCTCTGGTAGCTATACCACGCTATCCAGAGTGTGGCCCAAGCCAATGGTGTTTCAACCTCCTGTGCTTTGCCGCCCTCCAAAGATATTTCAGGAAGAAGGCTGGATTTATCTAGTAGCACTATGCGCATGAGTAATGCTCTGCAAATGACGCTAAGTTTTAAGTATAGCAGGATGACAAAAAGCCAATAAGCTATTAAGGCAATTCACCACTCCGTACGCTCTTGCAGGAACAAAATCAGAAAAAAGATAATGCAATGACCGTGTTGCATTATAATTGATTACATACAGTTCCAATGACACTAGCTATCTATTAAAGTAGAGTCCTATTGCTAATTCAATGATAAGAACGCTACAATCAAAAACTATAATTTAAAAAATTAAGGAGCTTTGTGAAATTTAAGTCAATTAAAAATTAACAAAAATACTTATCCAATGGCGCTGGGCAATATTATAGGTCGGTATGATTTTTTTCTATTTATGGTATAGCCAGGCGTGATAGTTTACATAATTATTTTTTACTTTATGTCCTATTATTTTAATGTCTTTTTTCTAAAATCCAGTCAGATCACTCAAGACCAACCGTTGCAATCTAAAATAGTCTTTTCAAAAAGAACAGCTTTAGAAAGCAAAGGGCTCTAAAATCCATGTTCAGCTAAACAACAAAATGGTCAGCTTAATTAAATTGGTTGAGTCTTGAAACAAATTCGTCAGATGCTAATTTCCCTACATGGCGGTGTAAAACTTCACCTTTAGCATCCAGCCATAAATAAGTCGGGGGGGCCATCACATGAAACCGACTCATTAAGGACTGAGTTTGTTGGTTTTGCTCTGTAAGATCGATCTTAATAACATGCCAAGTATTTAAGGCATGCTGCACTTGGGGCTCAGGCCATACTTGTGCTTCAAACCAACGACAGTTAGCGCACCATTGAGCTGTATAATCGATAAATACTCGTTTATGGTCTACTTTAGCCTGCTGTAAGTGCTCATTCAAACTTGCTAAATCTTTAACCATTGTATGGGCTTTTGTAATCGAATGATACCTTAAAGATTGAAAATGCCAGCTAATACTGCTCAAACATAATATGAAACCAAATGCATAGCATACGTAACGTCGACTAGTATTTTGTATGGCTTTTCCTATCACAAATACAAAGTAACAACTGAAGCTAAACCACCACAGAGCCCATAGAAGTTTGTTCACCCAAAATGGTGACATAGCTACCCACAGCTCTACCACTACGGCCAAGATAGAGAAAGCCAGTAAAATATTTATATTGTGCATCCAAGCACCACTTTTAGGAAGCCAGTGGTTCAGAGATGCGCCAAACAACAGTAAAGGCATTCCCATACCCAGCCCCAAACAAAACAGTGAAGCACCACCTTGCCACACGTCTCCAGTGTGGCCAATATAGCTGATGGCCGCAATCAGTGGGGGGGTAATACAAGGTGATAAAAGAAGCGTAGCCATAGAGCCCATCAAAAATACACTGCTATACTGCCCACCAGAGAGAGCTTGACTTAAGCGTTGGATCAGAGCGCTCCACACAGTGGGTAGTGCCAATGTCATTCGCCCAACCAAAGACCAGGCTAGCAGTATCAGGATAAAAGTCATCAACATCAGCCAGAACGGATGTTGAAAAGACAATGCTAAGTAACTCCCTAAATAGCCACTGAGCATACCTAATCCAGCGTAAGTCAGCGCCATGCCCATCACATAAGCCATAGATAGACGCAACCCACGTGACCATGTAGAGGGATGTTGGCCCTGATCTATAATTAATGAAGATAAAATTGGCACCATGGGCAAGCTGCAAGGGGTAAAAGCCAATAAAATTCCTGCCACAAAATACATGAAAAACGTCATGTTAGATGACAGCTGGCTCAATTCTAAAGCTGCCTCAGATTTTTGTTCTGATAAGGGCGATAATGTAGCCTGGACGACACCTTTAGATTGTGATATTTGTAACAAAATTTGTCGCTCCATCGGTGGATAACAGAAACCCTCATCACTGCATCCCTGAAAAGCCACACTGAGCTCTCCTTCTCCAGGAGTAGTTTGCCCCAACACAATCTCTAGTTTGACTCGACCACGGTAAAGAAGCTCCTGAGCATCTGCAACTGAAGGTTGCTCATAAGCACTTGGCTGCATTTGCCAATAAGCTACAGACCAATCATCACGCTCAGACGTGAGCTTAAACCGATGGTATAAATAATATCCTGCAGGCAAATCCCACAGAACTTCTATACGCTGCTCATCAAGCTGCTCAACCGATATTGGAAACGCCTCACTGGCAGGCAAAGGGGAAGCCTCAAGAGCGCCTAGCCCAAAACCTAACAGGCATAAAATCAAGATAAATTTGCGTAAACGATACATCATACAGGGCATTGTAGCGCAAGTACCTCTTATCTCCATCTGTTGACTTTAAAAGAAACTAAGTGTATATTATTTGAATTATGGAGAAGTATGTCAACAACATCTAAAGAGATCATGGCTTGAAAACTTGACTATGCACCCCATATGTATACTATTAGCACTCTAGCAAGTAGAGTGCTAATGATGAGGTTCTGCCTCAAACTGGTTGGAAACACAGATTAAAAATTTAGGAGAGTATCCACTATGAGCAACAAAATTCGTCCACTGCAAGATCGTGTAGTGATTCGTCGATTAGAAGAAGAACGCACCACATCTGGCGGAATTGTCATACCTGACAATGCTACAGAAAAACCTATTCAAGGTTTGGTTGTGGCTGTTGGCCCCGGTAAGCCATTAGACAATGGTGATGTTCGCGCACCAGAAGTGAATGTTAACGACATCATTTTATTTGGTAAATATGCTGGCACTGAAATCAAACTTGATGGCGAAGAGCTGGTCGTTATGCGTGAAGAAGACATCTTAGGTGTTATCACCAAATAACTTGGTGATGTTAAAATTTTTATACAAAACATAGAGTAATGAGGAAAAAACAATGGCTGAAAAAGAATTACGATTTAGTGACAGCGCACGACGAGAAATGTTGTCAGGCGTCAATGAACTGGCCAATGCCGTACAAGTCACCATGGGGCCTAAAGGGCGTAATGTAGTATTAGATAAATCTTTTGGTGCGCCTACCGTTACCAAAGATGGTGTATCTGTAGCTAAAGAAATTGAATTTAAAGAAAAATTCAAAAATATGGGCGCTCAGATGGTTAAAGAAATTGCTTCGCAAACATCTGATGATGCTGGCGATGGTACCACCACCGCCACTGTGTTGGCTCGCGCTATTTTGGTCGAAGGCCAAAAAGCTGTCGCAGCTGGCATGAATCCTATGGACTTAAAACGTGGCATCGATTTAGCTGTCAGCAAAGTTACCGAGTCATTGACAAGCTTATCCAAGCCATGCAAAGACAGTGCTGCCATCTCTCAAGTTGGTACCATCTCTGCTAACTCTGATGAAGCCATTGGCAACATCATTGCAAAAGCTATGGAAAAAGTAGGTAAGGAAGGTGTTATTACTGTAGAAGAAGGCAATAGCCTGGACAATGAACTGGATGTTGTTGAAGGTATGCAGTTCGATCGTGGTTACATCTCTCCTTACTTTGTTAACAACCAACAAAATATGAGTGCTGAACTGGAAAATCCATACTTGTTATTGGTTGATAAGAAAATCTCTAACATACGTGAGTTGCTACCTGTTTTAGAAACTGTTGCTAAATCAGGACGACCACTGACCATCATTGCTGAAGACATTGAAGGCGAAGCTCTGGCTACTTTGGTTGTTAACAACATCCGCGGCATTGTTAAAGTTGCAGCTGTCAAAGCTCCAGGTTTCGGTGATCGACGCAAAGCCATGTTGCAAGATATCGCTATTTTGACTCATGCAACCGTTATTTCTGAAGAAGTTGGGAAAACACTTGAAAACACCACCATTGAAGATTTAGGTAGTGCTAAACGTGTTGCTATCACAAAAGAAAACACCACCATCATTGATGGTTCAGGACAAGAAAGCGAAATCAATGAACGCATTCAACAAATTCGTTCGCAAATCGCTGACAGCTCTTCTGACTACGACAAAGAAAAATTGCAAGAACGTGTCGCTAAATTAGCAGGTGGTGTTGCTGTAATCAAAGTAGGTGCTACCACCGAAATGGAAATGAAAGAAAAGAAGCACGTGTAGAAGATGCATTGCACGCTACGCGCGCGGCTGTTGAGGAAGGTATTGTTCCAGGCGGCGGTGTTGCGTTGGTTCGTGCTCAAAGCGCTTTGGACAAATTAACTGGCATTAATGAAGACCAAACAGCCGGCATCAACATCTTACGACGTGCGATGTCTGCGCCACTTCGCCAGATTGTTAGCAATGCAGGTCATGAAGCTTCTGTTATTTATGACAAAGTATTGTCTGGCAAAACCAATTATGGCTTCAATGCTGCAACTGGTGAGTACGGCGATATGGTTGAATTCGGTATTATCGATCCAACCAAAGTGACCAGAACTGCATTACAAAATGCTGCATCTGTATCTGGCCTAATGCTGACCACAGAATGCATGATTGCTGAACTCCCTAAAGAAGAGTCTACACCAGCTGGTGGCGACATGGGCGGCATGGGCGGCATGGGTGGCATGGGTGGTATGGGCGGTATGATGTAAATCATCCCCTTTATCCTCCACCTAAAAAAAAGGCCCGCGATTGTAATCGCGGGCCTTTTTTTACGTTTCTCTAAGAGCGCTCTTCAGTCATAAGAAGCTTATTTTCAAGCGCATCTTTGTCGCCTGTTAACAGCAACATTAATTTTTTAAACCTTACAAAAATACTTTCCTGTATGTATGGTAATTCATATTTTTCACACAATGCCTTCACTTTGGGTTGAATATGTATATACTTTGACATAGGAAGATCAGGGAAAAAATGATGTTCAATTTGGTAATTTAAATAACCTGACAGATAATCACGGCAACTACCTCCCGTCCAATAATTACATGTGGTAAGTAACTGAGAAATATAATATTCTTCTTTATTTGAAAAATGCTTATCAGGATATACCAAATCACTACCAGAATGATTGGGTACAATAATTAAAAAAGTATGAATATTAGTTAAAGCTTCGGCAAGCAATCGATTGATAAACACAAAAAAAACTGCTTCTAAGCCCAAAGGGTAGAACATAAAAGGTAACATAACAAAATGGGCCGTTCCATAAGGAAGATAACTTTTTAAAATAGTTGCTCGCCAAATACCTCTGTCATAAGACATTAGAAACTTGGTCTCGGTTGTTGCTCTAGGATCGTATTGATCTTTCGTATGATATGATTTCATCGTATTTAATGCATAGTATGAAAATTTCCATGTAAGCATAAACACTAAAATAATGAGATACCTTGTCACTTTTCCAAAATTTTTTTCATCATAATATTCTAGGAAATGTTTCACATTATCTGGATCGCCAGATTCATTGGTATTATAATGGTGAGCGACGTTGTGCTCATAAATCCAGGCTTGCGGGTATATCCAATCAAACCAATCAATATAACGACGCCAACCAGAAGCAAAAATCTTTGAGTGGTACCTTTTTGGCATATTAGGGACTTTGTCATAGCCGCCATGCAACACATGGTGTGCCACCATCCAATCGCCCGTTAAAGCTAAGGCCAAACATAATACACTGATAGGATTTGGTGCCATCCAAATAAAACTGAAAGCAACAACCTTTAAAATACGGTTGGTCCAAACAAATTTCTTAAAATGAGCCAAATCAGTGTGATTCAAATTTTTAAATGATTCTTTTTTTATTTCAAGCAGTTCTTTAACAAAAGCTTCGGTATTGCTCTCATTTTTCTTAGCCATCAACCTACGATCCCATGGAGTAAAGTACAAAATATTTTTTATAAAATCATCGTGATAATCTAAAGTATAGACTTAGACTGAATACTTTGTAATAATGACAGCAATAAATTCTGTATTTAACCAAAATAGCTAACCTTAGCTAAATGTAAGCATGCCACGCATCAAAACAGCGTGTATTTAGCAGAAATTATCAATATTTCAACCAAATATTGAGCATTTTTTATGCGACTTCTATCCAAAGTCATCTTTAGAAGAACCATATAATAGTGAGACAGCTCATAAGCACTTATGGCAATAATAAAGCAGATCTTCATATACTGATACTGAAGCAAAATACGATTATTTAATCTCCATGTTGGCTTCATAATGTATTTATAATCAACGTATGTATGAACCACCTTTTTTACCTATATAAATAATAATAGTCGCACCAACATCGTTATAAATTCATAAGTTTATAGAATTGTCTCTAATTTTTATTTATGCTTAACAGTGCATGATACATAGGATAGGATTACTGATGAAAAACAAACTAGCTTCGCTGAAAGATGCTCGCTTCTTCGTGGCTTTGGGCTTATCAAGCGACTGTCTGTTTTGAGTTCGTTGTAAACAATAGTGCTGACGCTACACTCCGTGATTTTAGACTCAATTCAGATATATTTCGCGAGGCATCACTACTCATAAGATCAGTAGAAAAATAAATCATCTCTGCAAAGATATCATTTACTGTAGTGTAAGCTACTCATGGCAGTTACCAGATCGAAACTAAAGAAATGAAAAAGTCATTGCAAAACATCAGGAAATCTATCCTAACCTTGACTCTGCTAAAAAAACCATTCAACGCTGGATAGATGGTTTCGTAAATAGACCACACTCATTAATTATAGCAATCAACATACATCAGCATGATAATGCGATAGAAGCATCAAAAATATTAATAGTAAATCTGCAAAGTTCATCAAGTGAAATACAATATTAATATGGTAATCATATCATTTATATAATAAAAGAAAGACACTAAAAAATTACCACTTTTTATTATCAAGTATAATGCATAGAAAATTCTCTACATTTCTATCTCTAAACTATAGATAATTTTAACATAGGATGTGCTTTTCTCATTTGATAAATACTACTCAGAAAACTCATAACAAAGTTATTCAATGAGCATCATCAATTTTCCAACCAGATCTGTCAGGTGAATTTTTCCCTATTTTTTGTGTGCTCTCTTTTTTCTCATTCAAAGATATTTTCAAACGGAGATTATTAGCTGAATCTGCGTTTTTAAGTGCTGACTCTGTATCAATCAAATCTTTCTGTTGTAATTCATACAATGCTTGATCAAAAGTCTGCATGCCACTTGAGTTTGACTGTTCCATCACTTCTTTAATTTTACCTAAGTTATTGCGCTTAATGAGGTCAAGAATCAGTGGAGTGCCCAGCATCACCTCAAAAGCAGCAACTCGACTTTGTTCTCCTGTAGGTATCAAGCGCTGAGAAACAATAGCCCTGACATCTCTTGATAAATCGAAAAGAATTCTTTCTCGTTGATCTTTAGGGAAAAAATTAACAATACGATCAATGGCTTGGCTGCTATTATTGGCATGCAATGTCGATATACATAAATGACCCGTTTGTGCATATGCTATAGCATGCTTCATAGATTCCTGGCTGCGTATTTCACCAATGTAAATAACATCCGGAGATTGTCGCAAAGCATTTTTAAGTGCTACATCATAACTTTCTGTATCAACACCTACTTCGCGTTGGTTTACAATCGACATATCATGATTATGTGTAAACTCAATAGGATCCTCAATGGTAACAATGTGCCCTTTGTGATGCTTTATACGATGCTCTAGTAAAGAAGCTACAGTGGTTGATTTTCCTGTACCTGTTGCTCCAACCACCAAAAAAAGACCTCGTTTTTCCATAACTATTTTTTTTAATATCTCAGGAACACCCAATAAATCTAAAGAAGGAATATCACCTACAATATGTCGGATAACCATGGCTGTTTCATTACGCTGCTGGAAAATATTAACACGAAATCGACCTATTCCTTGCCGTGAGATAGCCAGATTGACTTCAGGTTTCTCTTCAAATTGCTCTTTTTGACGGTCGTTCAAAATAGATAATGCGATTTTATGAACCTCTCCTGGGTGGAATTTATGATTTTGAAGGGGCTCTACAACACCATGAATACGCGCGCACGTCGGAGCGCCCGTTGTCAGATAGATATCTGATGCTGACCTATCTATCATATTCTTTAAAAATGTATCAATTTCAATAGCCATGATTTACGTACTAGCTTGCCAGCCTTTTAATGTCAGGGTTTTTTGAGTACTGCTCTAAAATTTCTTGAAGCAATTTATCAATGGCTCCTCGCCTGTCTTCCTCTTTAATCAGGCCACCATTATTTTGCTGCATGAGGCTCAATCTCTCTTCCAATACTTTCACCACAGTACCTGAAGGAAATAAAGTAGCCAATACTCGTCTGGCTTCTTTAGGACCAAGATATTTATACAGTTGATTGCGAATAATGGCATCTTCACTTGTGGTACTGAAAGCCCAAAGCTCAACAGGACCCAGCGTTAATGTTAATAATTGCACATTACTACCTGACTTGGTGGAATATTGAGCCAAAAAGGTCGCACCACCTTCGCGAGGTCCGTGCACATACTGGCTAAGAGCAATCTTAGCTGTGGGAGACAGCCCAAACACACTGGAAGTTTTATCAATGGTAGAAGCAGGACCGGCATCCATCACATATATTGCAGTAGCAAACTCAATCATCACTTCATCAAAATCTTCGATTGATTGTGACAGCAAAGAAATTTGTACTTTCCATTTACGCCCTTCCCGCATGTCAATAATTACCTGCTCTCTAACAGCCTGTGCTTTAGATGTACGATGAAATTCATCATAGACCAGACGCTTCGGATCTTCTTTGATTTCAGCAATTCGTTCTTTGTGATATTCCTTATATGCATCAGGCATATCTTGCACATTGTCATCATGTAGATAGAAATTTTTAGCAAGGCAATATCTTGCCAACATATACATCACTGCTGTCTGCCTATCAGCAGCAGCGCCTCCACTTTTTGCAACTTCGTCCAGATCAAGCGATACAACACGCGCTTCACCTATATCAAATTGTGTAACACGAGATAAGATAGGGTATTCTCGTACTGAGCTGGAAATCATGCGGCTAAAAGCATTGATAAGCGACTCACCGGTAGGTGCTATAATTTTTCCATACAAATCTTCAATAGCAGGTGTTCTACAAATAGACGCGGCATCAGCTAAAAGAGGCATGGCATGGCGTTGTGCGAGCATAGCTTCATGTGAAAATCCTGCTGTGAACAATGCATCGGTTACTTCAAACCATGTAGTTTTTCCATCAGCAATAAAACCTATTTCTTCCAGCAAACCATCCACAATATGTTCAATGCCATGATCGTAAGTTGAAGGCTTGTTTGCATCAGAAAATGATTTATACATCTCGTCAATAACCATACCAGCTAAATCAGGTATACCATCGTATGGCCTATTATCACCAACCGGTGTGACTAGAAGAGTTAAAAAATTCACTAAAAATGACCGCTCTTGTGGCGTTGGACAACGAGCACCAAGTTGTGTATCAAAAGGATTAATCGAATACTCATCTGTCATACGTAGACGGTGATAGGCTACCAAATGTTTTTGATTCAATGGCAAAGATTCTCGGAGCAAAGAAATTAAGCCACTGCTCGATGGACCTATATCAATAACAGCAATACGCGGTAAACGCTGTATACCAGCTGACAGACACAGTGCCAGATTCAATGCATTAGAAAGCACCGACTTACCTGAACCGGGTCTGGCATAAACCAAGTCAATCCACGTGGTTTGCACTGAAGAGCCTGGCTGAAATGGCCATATTTTTCCATCTGGCGATCGAAAAAGTAATGCTCCATAATTCCATGGAGAGGCAGGCCTCGTAATAGGTAGCATATAAACCACATCAGATAGCGGGGCTACCGCAGCAGTAGCAACCACATCACTGGTCATTGCTAACATACTCGATGCAGCGCCTGCAAAAGCATCACCAGTCGCTTGCCCGACCTCACAACTGCCCCACCCTTCAATAATCTTTGCCAACTCAGCGGTTCGATTACGCAACAACGCTATATCGTAATCTGGTGCCCAAGTAGCAGCAGAAACCCTCAAGCGAACCAAAGCCTCATCATGATTAACATTAATATAACTGAGTAAATCTGAACTTTCATTGATTAATTTATTTTGGAAGGAAGAAAAGCTTAAAATACTACTAATCATTTTTTTAAAGCGCATGGTAGGTAATCCCTCGCTTTCTATAAAAAATGAAATCCTCCAGGGAATATTAGCATTGATGGCACGACTGAAAAGTCCAATAAAATTCTTTAAATCTTTTGGGAATAGTTCAACAAAAACAGTTGAATATATGGTGTCACCAATACGAGCAGTATGCAAATCAATATTTTCTGCATCTCTTGGAATTACTTGCTTGGCTATCGGCGGCCAAAGAATATCTGAAGCATCTCCTTTGAATTGATTAACTTCACGTGCCGTCATATGGTCGCCGGGCAACATGGGCTTCCAATTATTATCTGTAAAATTAGGATCAACCGTCATTCTGACATGATAAAGTGCATCATGTGTATTCAATAATGTCGTTGAAAGATCCAACTTTCTCATATCTTCTATCATTGATTTGACAAAAGCATGATGGATATTGCGTAAATCAGGTATGGCTGCCATTAAATTCTGAGATTTGTGAAAATGTGGCAAGTTATTTTTTTTAATCATCTCTGTTTGCTTAGCGCGTGCTGCTTTGACTTGATCTTTGTTTAAAGACACAGGGCTTGTCTTTAAGACAAAATAAACATTTTCGTGAGCACAATACTTACTTAAATACTGAGTTCTTTCATTGAATAAATCATCTAGATTGATTTTCAATCTCTTGGCCGTCTCTTTGGCTGAAAAGAAATTTTCTTCAATCGTAGAAAAAATACGATCTTGATTGTAATCAAAAAAAACCTGAAGAGAGTGCCCTGATCTTGTCATAGAACGACTTAAACTCTGCGTCAGACCTCTTTGTAGTTGGTCAAACTCATCACTGCCAATCAGTGCTGTTGCTCCGTTAATTTTTACAATAGATAACAAAGCGCCATCATGTGTAACCAGTGTGGTTTCATCATCAGCTGTTTCCAGGTCACAATATGCTTCCGTTGTCTGCTTTAATGACGAGCTTAACCAGGCAAACAGTGAATCAATACCTTGTAAGAAGGTCTCTAAATAACTCATAGCTTCAATCTATTTCCCTTCCTTAAAAATGGTAGAGGATTATTATAATCCTCTACCTTAATTACTTTTAAATGAGTAGTAAATTACTCAAAGGTATCTACTCCTCCAACTGAACCTACTTGCTTGTCATCACCAAAGATGGTCTGGCCTGCGATACCAAATATGGTCGGTAAGAAAATCAATGAAGCAGACACGAATAATAGTGCCATAGGCGTACCAATAGGAATTTGAGTTGGATTATCTTTATGTTGCTTGAATTTCATCACAGATGCTACGCCAAAGCCCATTCCCAAGACATAAGCTGCTGCTGTAATTAACTTAGCCATACTATCCAGTGTTTCTATAACATTGTCTGCGACTGAACCAAGATCTTGAGCTGCTTCTGTCACCATAAATACAGTGGGTAGAACCAATAAGGCTACTGCAACCAAGAGTCGCCCCCATACTTTTCTAGTTAATAACGATTGTTGTTGCATACCTATCTCCTATGTCATTGTTATTGTGTATTTACTTAAAAATTAATACCAAATGTTCCCGAAATGATATCTTTGGTACCTAAAATATTAATAGCCAAAATACCACCAAATATATGAACCATAGCTTTGCCTGTCATGGGCTGAGCTCCTTGCTTGGATGATTGTGCTAAAAGCAGCCATCCTCGTATGAATGCAATTAACCCAATAATCTGTACCAAACGTACTGCTGCAAAAATAACCTCATCTGGCACCAGATCATCATCAGGACTGCCGTAACTCAAAGGTGTGCCTGTGTTGCCATACAGCGTCAGCATCAGTGTATCAATAGCAGTTGGCAAATATAAAAAAACGGCCGATGTCAGCAAGTACATAATCGGCCCTTTCAGGCTAGTTGACTGCGACATCATTGTTCTCGAATCACCGTATACTTTGAGTTTATAAACACCGATCATTCCAAACGCCATACCCATCACATAAGCACTACCTGTAATCAAATGAACAATAGGCTCATAAGATGCCGATAAATTGACCAGTAATTCAGCTATATCAAGTGCCATAATTATCAGCTATCGTTTGGATTGAACCCTATTGTGCCACCTTGGGCCAATTCTATAATACCTTTCTCAGGTAAAATTTGATTGACTTGACCATAACCCGGCACTGAATCGTTGACCTTAACTGTAAGTGTAGTACCACTTGTGTTAACTAGCCATGCACGACCAGGCATAATTGCTTTAATGAAATAAATAGGCTTTGAAGATTTTTTACCAACATGACTTGCTACAACTGCCTTAGGTTTGAGTGATTTAAGTAATGCTTGTTGTTGCTGCAGACGCTCAAGTAATTTCTGTTGACCAAAATTCATATCGACTAATCTCGTGTCTAAATCACGCATAGTTTGCTTCATAACACGAACCTGAGAAGTTAATTCAGTCAAGGCTTGATTGAGCTGTGTACGATCTTTAGAAATTTGGTTAATTACCATTGAATCTAATCGAGGGGCTTCAAGTTGATGCAGATTTTTAGAAGGCTTTTGCACTAAGGGTTGAATCGCTTGCGGCTTATCAAAATTTGATTTGATTCGTGTATTTTTACTCCCCCACCAAAAGCTAGATAAACTATAGATAGCCCAAAGCACAAATAAAGCACCTGCAACCATCCATACTCGACGTTGCATAAATTCTACAGCTTGAAAAGAGTTTTTAGGTGTCGTAGATGGCTCTACATCCATCACAGAATTAGCATCAGTTTCCAGATCTGAAAAATGAAATTCATCGTTATTATTTTCAACCATTTGTTTTTTTCTCCGTTTTTTCTTCTGCTACCTCAATACCAGCATCACTGATATCTTGCATAAATAACAGACCAATACCAACGCCTGAGAACACATGCACGGTTGGAGCTCTATCTACATTTTTACCAACACTGTCCCCCCACTTTTTACCTACTTCTGAAAAAGCAACCAATGTATTTTCTCCTAAAGACCGCTTTGCTTGTGAAGAGCTGATGTTAAATCCATTGACTTGAACTTGTGAACCAGTCGCAGCAAAAGCATTACCAAATCCTTCTAAAAATGCAGAAGCTAAAAGTGAACCATATCTCGATAAATAATGGTTATCAGTTTCGCTCGAAAGCGCTGTTCTTGCTGTATCCATATCGATAGCCACAGCATTAATTGGAATAGTTTTTGGTGCTCCAGGTATGGACATCACATTGAAACGCAGAATCACTCTTTGGCTGTTGGCAGGCCGAGATAACGTGCCAATGATCTTGCTATTTTTAAATGGCCCTTGCACAATATGTGCTAAAACCGGCCCATCTTCATCGCTGTTCACTGAAGTATCGAGCACAGCAAAATGAATATCACCAGCCTTAATAATCGCAGGGCCATTATAGACTCCAAAAACAGATGCATCTCGGGCAGCGCCTGAGCTGTTAAATACACCCCCTCCTTTTGCATCTTTAGCTGATGATTCAACCATCACAGCATCCACTGTTTGCCACTCATTGAGAATTTGTCTCGCATAAGATTGCATAGATAGTTTGGCCGCTTGAATTTTCTTTTGATGGCGCCGTGCTACTTGACTATTTTTAAGAGCAACAGGTTGAGCTGAGACTTGTTTTGGTGGCGCCTTCACAATCTCATCTATAATACCTAAGTCTTTATCTATAAAGCCTGCAGTTTTCAATTGTTCTACATTAAAACAAGTGGTTGCCAACAACTCTTTTGCACTAAACCCTGCTGCTTTAAGACTTTCTGGGCTAAAGCCTGCTTCACACAGTTCTTGTGGCGTGAAACCTGCTTCCATCAATTCTCTTGCAGAAAATCCAGCATTTTTTAGCGATTTTGCATCAAAACCTGCTTCTTTCAAATCTTTAGCTGAATAACCAGCATCACGCAATGTTTTGGCATCAAATCCAGCATTTTTCAACTCTCTGGCTGTAAACCCTACTGCTTTTAGCTCTTTTGCGCTAAAACCTGCGAGCTTTAATTCTAATGCAGAATAACCAGCTTCACGCAATTGTAAAGCCGAATAACCAGCTTCTTTCATTGCAGCAGCAGAACAGCCAAGTTTACGTTTTATTTCACCAGCCAATATACCATTCTTATAGGCTACTTTAAGGCTTGTCACAATACAATCTTTAGGGAAATTTTCATTTTCTTCCATAGCTTGAATCTCAGCATCACTAAAGCCTGCTGCTTTAAGTTCTTGCGTACTGAACCCTGCTGCGCGAAGCTCTTCTGCACTAAAACCCGCTGCACGAAGCTCTGAAGCGCTGAAACCCGCTTCTTTTAATTCTTCAGCACTGTAACCTGCTGCTCTTAATGATGCAGCTGAACAGCCAGAAATTCGTCGGATAGTCGCAGCCTTGACTCCTTGAGCTCTCAAGGCTTTAAGCTGTTCAATGTCACATCCTGCATCTCGAATGGAAGAAATGGATTTAGGATCGGGCAGAGTTTTTGATAAATTAATTTCAGAATTATTAAATCCTGCGCCACGCAACTCATCAGCGCTATAACCTGCTTCTAAAAGCTCTTTTGCACTAAAACCTGCTGCACGCATTTCACAAGCGCTGTAACCACATAATTTCAATTGACGTGCGGTAAAGCCTTCATCTTTTAATTCTCGCGCTGAATAACCTATATTTTTCAGATTTTTACACTCACAACCTTTAACAAGCTCTGACAAATCCACACCATGATTCTTTAGATTAAGACAAGAACATGCACTCAATAATTCTTTAAGACTTGCCCCTTGACCTTGTGCATATTTAAAATCTTTCTCAGCACATTTTGAGTTCAACAGTTCGTCCAGCCAGGCCTTTCTAGTACCTCCTTCTCGACCAGTTCTGGATAAAGTAGAAAAGCTAAGTCCACCATCCCCTTCTTTTTGACCAGGAATAGATTGACCTTCACCAAATTCTTCCGTACGAATAATGGTAGGGATAGCACTGTTTCCTGATTTATTGGCTTCCTTAGCTTTATCAACATTTTGATGCGACTGCAACTTAGCATATTGTTCTGTAGGATTGGTGCTACCTGGAACAGAACGAATAAATGGGACGTCACTTATAACAGATGATTTAACACCTGGAAGAGCATCATTATCTAAAGTAAGTACAAATGCCCCTGCCCCCACAATCACGACAGCGCTCAAAACTATAGCAACCAAACGGGTGCGCGGGTTAGCCATCATTACTTTAAATTTAGTGAATATGTTTGCCATAAGTTAATCCAACACCATTAACGTTTAATAGAAATTGTTCGCACTTTGCCATTGATAGATACCAAAAGTTGCGATGTCATAGCCATCTGGTAAGCACGAGTTCCATCTGAACTGTTCATTGATGATACCCATCCTGGAGACAGTATTTTGTGCTTTGTTCTGACAAACATATGCTGACCTGCATGCCAAGCAGATGTGCTCATATCGTCCACTTCTAGCCTCACCCCCCCTGAAGGAGGTACACCATCTAAGACACTTAATAACTCTATATTCTCTTTACCAGGTAATTGATCATCATTTGGCATAACCTGAGCATTAGGTCCTTTGCCCTCTACCCTAAAATCAACACGATAATCTACAGCTTCCTGCTCGGTCGCTATGGTAATCATCACAGGGGTTGCCAAACCTGTTAAACGAATAGATACATTGCCATTAGCATAAGGCTGCCTGGATTGTACCATCATCACATGATCAGTTTTATTCCACTGTACATTAAAGGCTTTAGGATCACCTAATGTATAAGATAAAATAGGCCATGGTGCTCCTGTGCTGTCAAGAAAAACTAAAGAAGATACAAACCCATTAGCCAGCCGAATTATTGGTGGCGTGGTGCCTGGTGATAAATTGATAAATTGTGAGGTGGCAGTTGGCCTTGGCGGTGTTCGTGGTGGTGTCTTTATAGCAGCAAATGTTTTATCATAGTTTTTTCTCATTTCAATGATTTGATCAGGCGTCAATGGATTTGTTTCTTTTAACATATCCTCAAAAGCTTGCGCACGGGTAATGTTTTCTTCATCCATCTCTGGCATGGTTTCAGAGGCTTGCCTTTCATTTGAATTATATTGGCTGGAAGAGTTCGACAGTCTTTTCAGTTCAGCTAGTTGAGCTAACTGCTCCACCTCTTTTTCAACGTCAGCTAAAACAGGTTGAACACAAAAGCCTATTAAAATGGTATATAAAAAATGTGCTCTTAATACTTTCCAGCACTGGAGTATTTTTTCAGAAATGTGTGTCAATTTTTTCATATAAAATGCTTACCCTGCCTGTGGCTCTACAACAAATTGAGCTATACCAATGCCGCGCGGAGAGTTTAACGTAGACACACGCATAATAGTCATACGAACCACGTCCTCTGTCTGGGAATATTCACTGGCACTTTGGTAGGTGATCAACAAAGGCAGTTGAATTCTCCAAGCATAGCGTCCACTTAAAATACCTTTCCTTAAAATAATAGGTGCTCCTTTAGCTACGGCAGAGACAATCAACTTTTTAGCGCGCACAGCTTCTAAATTATTAGACTCCTTTAATGCATTCATAAATTGAGTCCAGCCTTTCGGCGTGAAGAACTCAGAAGCAGCTTGAAGTTCAGTGCGATAGTTCACAAAATTATATGAAAATGAAGCAATGGCTGCTTGCGTAGCCCATTGTAGTACTGCAGCATCTGATTGGTTAGGCTCATCCAATGGAAAAAGCGGTGTGATCCGACCATTAATACTCGTAGCAAAGTATTTTGGCTGAGGAGGATTGGAAACCATATAATACAGAACGCTCACTAAGCCTATATTAATGGCAAAAGACAACATCATCAGCATTAAAACACGCCTGGCATTGTCTTTATAAAATTGATTACGTATGTTGACCGCAATCAATTGATCATCTGATTCTGGTTTAGACATCTACTTCCTTATCATAATGAGAGTGATTTTATTCCCAATTCTTCTGGTCTATCCGGTGGCAACAAAGCCTCACTTGAATGATTAGGCTCATTCATACCCAGCAAAAGCTTAATTGAGCTGGCACTGTTGGTGGCATAATAGTTTGGCTCTTCTCTTGTAAGATATATTTGAATAATTGCCAGTAAAAAAACCACATTAATAGCCAACATATACTGTAACCATCTCAGAGACTTGCGATAAACATCACGATAATAGTTTTTTTTCTCCATCACATCTTGTAAAGATTGTTTAGGCATAAATCTCTCCAGATGACAGTGGTCGTGAATTGATTGTAACCACCATATAAGGTACGCCTACAGTCCCTACGCCTTTCACAGGATGATGCCTGGAAAGTACTGGGCTTGATTGAGCAACGGCCACAGGCACAAATGTTTTTCGATTTAAAGAGCGTGATAAATGGCGCGCTCTTTCTATGGCCAGACTTCGATGAATACGATTACTGTTGTTTCTTTGTGTAATACCACTGATGGTTAAAGTATTGACTGGATAGTGAGTCAGTAGTTTTTGCATACTAGAGATTAAGTCCTGAGATTCTGGCTTTAAATGAGCACTGTTATTAAAAAAGTAATTTTTTGCTGGAAATGACAACGTTATAGCTTGTCCTATCTGAGCCACATGCACTCCTTGCTGGCTTAGTTGACTAAGCAGAACCAAGGTTCGCTTTGCATGTCGCATGGCATGCGCACCTTGATCGAGCTCTATTTGGTGAGACGGCTGCTTGTAACAACTTGATAAAAAGCAACCGAGCAACAACATAATTATAGGTGCTGCGAGGTGTCTTTTTATATAAATAGGCCACAAGAACATCTTAATCCTACAATATCATTCATACCTACCAACAAGCATAGCCCACAAATTAACAATTTGTGGTATTTAAAATTACCAATGAATCAATTATGCTAGAGACTATGTCTGCAGACCCATCCAAAACTCACACAAACTTAAATACGATAAATTATGCATCCCTATGGTTTTTATTTAAACAAAGTTATCGCGATCAATTATCTGTTCTAGATCATTTAGCAGAAACCTATGGTGATGCCATCCGCCTACCCGGTTACCAAACTAAATTTTTAATGAGCCACCCAACATGGTTTAAACAAATTTTTGTAAATCACTCTAAGCTCTTCACTCGCGAAGGGTTGCCTTTTATGGGCATGCGTAACATATTGGGACACAGCACGCTGACACTCGAAGGCACTAGCTGGCGTGCAAGACGCCAATGGCTTGCCCCTCTGTTCCAAGGACAAGCTATTCAAACCCACTGCACAACCATTTCAGACACGACTGATCGCATGCTAGTTCAATGGGAGAAATATGCACAATCTCAGCAACCTTTTGATATATCACATGAAATGCTATCTTTAGTGCTGCAGATCACTGGTCAATGCCTCTTTAAATCTGATTTAGCGGCTATCAGCGATCAAACCATCCAGTATTTTCATACCTGTAATCAATACGCCGGACAGCTTGGAAGTCATTATTTATCCTGGCGCTACATCAAGGCCATGCACTCTAAAAAACATTTGCATCGTCTACTACAGCCCTTACTAAAAAAACCACATAAAAATTCTTTGATAACACACCTAACAGCTTATCGCGATCCGTCCACAAAACAACATTTAACTGAAATTCAGCTGATGGATGAGCTTAAGACATTACTAGTCACGGGGCACGAAACCACAGGGAGCGCACTAAGTTGGTTCTGGCACTGCTTGCAAAAATGGCCTGAGTTATACCCGCGGCTCCAACATGAGGCCGATCATTTAACTTCAGGCTCTCTAACTCATCACGCTCTCAATGCTCTAAGCTATACCCAACAAGTCTTGGAGGAAACTATGCGCCTTTATCCACCTATTTGGGTAATTGTCAGATCACTTAACCAAGATCTGACATGTTCTGGCCACAAATTTAAAACTGACGACCAATTTTTAATGTGCACTTATCTTTTACACCGCCACCCTGATTTCTGGCCTCAGCCTAGCCATTTCATCCCCGAGCGTTTTAGCAAAGAGCAAAAAAAAGTACGGCCCAGCTATTGTTATGCTCCATTTGGCATAGGAGGAAAATCATGTTTTGCGAGCCAATTTGCATTACTTAAAATGCCTTTAATTGTTGCAAAGATTTTGCGCAAATTTGACGTGCAGCTGCTCGAAACGCCACAACCAATAGCAGAAGCTTTGGTCTCACTCAGACCCAAACATGGCGTATGGGCAAAAATTAAAAGACGTGACTAGATAATCTGGTTTAAAACTGCCAGAGCCTTACGCTGATCTCAATTTTTCGCAACAGTGCCGCAATGGTGGGTAAGATTTTTGCTAAACTATTCTACTATCACTTAATCTTAAAAAAAAATCATCACTTGGCCAAAAGAATTTTGAGTCGGAGGGAAAAGAACCGACTCATAGATAAATAAAGTTCTTAAAATCTATAGAAGCATTTATGCTATTGATATTCCATTATCTACAGGGATATTTTTTTTGTTAACTTATTATTATCCCATACATAATGACCTGAAGCATGCACCATGTAAACAATATTATTTGGATCAATAGATTTGTCTTTTATCTGAACAAGCGTATGCCCCAAGCGATCTTGCAATGTAGCCATGTTAGGGTTCTGGATAACTTGATTCTTATCGACATACACAGCTAAATATGCCTCGTTTTCTTGTTTTTGTTTAGTCTTAATGATGGCTTCAGCATCAGACTCGCTGGTGTATATAGGGCGAGTAATTGATTGATCAAATAGACTTCTTATCTGCTTTTGCCATCCTTCCATTTCATGGTTTGTGTTGTTATATAGTGAAACAAACACACAAACCTGTTGTGAGCGATCAATGATTTTATTTGCACCAGAACCAAAATTATTTGATCTATCTGCGTTGGCAGGCGTTGATAAAGAATTAAAATAAACATTACGGATATCAGTAAGTTTTTCACCAATGGCTTTCAAAAAAACACTTCTCTGCCAGTTATTTTTTGCAATACCTTTATCCAGCGCAGACAAAATTTTGATATGACGCTCTTGAGATTTTTTGGTATGGTCTTTATTGTATTGCGTATGCATTTTAAACCTCGCTTTTATCAGTTTCATCATCAGCTGCTTCATGGATTTCAGCTAACAATTCATTAAAAATATCTACAGCTTCTCTAACTGGCTCACCACCTAGTCCTTTTTGATGTAACGTTTCACATGTCATTAGCAA